>JAZRRB010000237.1:0-5677 GCA_045650385.1 Candidatus Scatosoma sp.
CTAAGACCGCTTGGCCTCCGACTTGTCATTGATTTTTCTTTTCTTAATTCTTTTAATTTCTCATACCATTTCATAAAATCAATATTCCGAGAAGCCTAACAAATAATTAGGTGTGGTTTGAAAAAAATTGCAAAGTTTTACAAGCATTTCTAACGACGGTTCACGAGTGCCAGCCTCATAATTGCATATTGCTCGCAAGGTGAGTCCCATAGCATTGGCAACGTCAAGCTGTCGTAATCCTCTTTCTAAACGAAGTTCCCGAAGTTTATCTTTTAGCATAATTTTATCTCCTATAAAAAAATTATAGAACAAAATGTGTAAAAATGCTTGTTATACGAACAAAATGTGTAATATAATAAGTACACAAATTGTTCATATCAAAAAGGAGAGTAAAAGTATGAGTAACAAAGTGGCAATGAACGAAAAGAGGGCGAACGGACTTTTATGGAGAACAAAGGAAGGGAAATTCAAAGCAAGCACCTGTATTGACAAGAAATTTTTAGGATTGTTTTGTGTGGACTTTGAGTTAAACCCGGCCAATGGGGAAACGGCGGTGGAGATTAAAAATCCCAAACGTAGTTTTTTGAGGCAAGAAAAAACTTGTCATAAGGATTTTAACGGCGCAATAGCGTGCGTAAATTCTTATTTTGAAGGAATAGACGAGTTGATAAAAAAACTGCCATTTTCGGCGATAGAACGTGCACAAGCGGCGTATGACAATGTAATATCAAACGCGATAATGCAATGAGGGTAGGCAATTATGGAAAAGCAAAAAGAGATTTTAGAAGAGATTGAAAGATTAAAGAAAAGTCCTTACGTAAAGCTTGGGCGCGAACAAATGAGATTAAAACAGCAACTCTATAATTTACGGCATTTAGAGAAAATCGGTAAAGAGGCGGCGAAGGGTAAAGGTGGAAAGTATGGAAAAAATAGTAATTCCTAATTTTTTAAGAGAAGAAACCCCTATATTGGCAGGGGTATGTGACGTGATAAACGTAGCACTTGAACAAAATCCCGAAATGAGCCTTAAAGAGTTTGCAAAGGCTATCAGCGAGGCGAACCAAGAGAAGGCACGTGAACGCTTGGAAAAGGCGATAGAAAGACAATTTATGGGGGAAGGCAAAAATGCTTGAACACGGTTGGCTTTTGAACGATTACGACGAAGACCGTTATGCGGAAGAAGAAACGGGGAATGATGAAGATTTTGCGTATGAAAGCGCAAGGGATATGGCATTGGAGGATTAAGAGATGGCAAAGCTCTACGAGAAAATAGCGAACACAAAAACCATCAGTAAGGAAGAGTGGCTCGAATTACGAAAAAGCGGTATTGGTGGTTCGGATGCCGGGGCGATTGTTGGATTAAATCCGTATTCTTCTCAATACACCGTTTATCACGAAAAACTCTCGCTTGTCGAACCGTTTGAGGGGAACGATAAGACGCGGCTTGGTACGGATTTGGAAGATTACGTAGCAAAGCGCTTTGAAGAAGAAACAGGAAAAAAGGTGCGTCGCTTAAACGCTGTACTTCGAAGCGTAGCAAGACCGTTTATGATTGCGGACGTTGATAGAATGATTATCGGCGAAGACGCGGGGTTAGAGTGCAAGACAACGGCGAACTTCGACGGATACAAATTCGACGAGGGGGAATATCCTGCGTATTGGGCGTGTCAATGTTATCACTATTTATCCGTTACGGGAGCGAAACGTTGGTATATTTGCGTGTTGGACCTTTCGTCGGGAAAAGTGTCGATTATTCTTATTGAGCGCGTAGAAAGCGAAATTACGGCTCTTGAAGAAATGGAAGAAAGGTTTTGGAAAGAGCATATCGAAAAACGCGTTTGCCCTGCGCCGAATGGCATGGAACGTTGCGACGAAATTATTGCGGAGAAGTATCCGCAAGCGGACGAGGACGCTCCTACCGTGGACCTTATGGGTTATAGTAAACAGTTGGAACGTCTTGCGATTTTGAAAACGGAAATCAAGGAAAAAGAAACGGAAAAGGGTGCAATCGAACAAGAACTCAAAGAAGCACTAGGAACGGCTCCTATGGGCGAATATGGGATTTATAAGGTTAGCTATAAGAACAGCTTTTCTATGCGTCTTGATACCAAGCGATTAAAGGCGGAAATGCCTGATATTTACGAGAAATACGCAAATGAAAGTAGTACGCGTAAATTCTTATTTAACGTGAAAAACAAATAAATTAAAGGAGATATATTTATGAAAACTACTACACAAAGCGGTATGATTGCCGCAGCACAGCAGAAGTCGGAAGTTGCAACGCAACCGAAGATTACGGATTTGAAAGGGCTTATTGAAGCACGAAAGGGCGAAATTGCAAGAGTTCTTCCTTCCGTTCTTCCTGCGGACCAATTCACGCGTCTTGCGTTGAACGCACTCATTAACACAAAGCATTTGGCGGAATGCGATATGCCGAGTTTCTATTCGTCGATAATGACGTGCGCACAGCTTGGCTTAAAGCCGAACGTAAACGGCGAGGGGTATTTGCTCCCGTATTTTAATGGGAAGACAAAACGGTATAATTGCCAATTTATCCCCGGTTACAAAGGCTTGATGATTCTTGCAAGACGAAGTGGCGAGATTGCGAGTATCGACGCGCAAACGGTGTATGAAAACGATACGTTTGAGCTTTCGTATGGCTTTGAACCTTGCCTTGTTCATAAGCCATTACTCACGGGGGACCGTGGGGCGGTAAAAGGCTTTTACGCTGCGGTAATTCTTAAAGACGGCGGTAAAAACGCGTTTTATATGAGCGTTGACGACGCGCAAAAATACGGCAAGAAATACAGTAAAACTTTCAGTAACGGACCTTGGCAAACGGACTTTGAGGCGATGGCAAAGAAATCCTGTTTGCGCCAAGTGTTGAAGTATTGTCCTTGCTCGTCCGACGTGCAAAAGGCTATTGACGCGGAGAATAAATACGATGACGGGTACGTGGCAAACACTTCGTTCTTTGACGATATGGAGGAAGTGGAAGAGCAACCGACGGAAGGCGTTGAGGTAGAAGTTGACGAAAACGGACAATCTCGAATTGTTGTTGACGAAGACGGCGTGGTACAGGAATAAGAAAATCACGCGGAGGGGCGCAGTTCCCCTCCGCAGAAAAAAAGGAAGGGAAACGAAATGGAAGGATTTACTTTTTACAAATCTTTTTATGAAACGTTAAAAAAGATTAGAAAGAAACAAGACAGGGCGTTGGCAATGCTTGCTGTTGCGGAGTTTATGTTTGACGATGAAGAACCGCAAAACCTTTCCGAAGTTGGCGAAATTGCTTTTGAATCGTTTAGACATATTCTTCAAAAAGCAAAAAATATGTCGGGGCGTGGCGGACGTCCTTCTGCTAAAAAAGACGAAACCAATTTGGACGAAAACGAAAACCAATTCGAAAACCAAACCGAAACCAATTCGAAACCAAATCAAAACCAATTTGAAACCAATTCAAACCAAACCGAAACCAATTCGAAAACAAGTTATAGTTACAGTTACAGTTCAAGTTACAGTAAAACGAAAGAAAGAAAGAAAGAAACTGATATAAATAAAACAAGCAATGCAGGCGCGTGCGCGTGCGTAGAAGACGAAAACGAAATGCAATCGCACGAAGATATTATGCGAGATTACGATTTGGATGCAGCGGTATGTATGAGCTTAAAAGATTTTCTTCGGCATTGTTATCTTAACAAGCATATCGTAAGTAATGCAAAGTTAAGCGATATAATCTTTCGCCTGATTGAACGGTATGGTAATGATAAAAAAGGTATGGTGGAAAGCATAGAGATTGCTATTAGGGGCGGTTATTTTGACATAACGGCGTAAACGAATACAAAAGAAGGTGGTAAAAATGGGAAAGTATAAGACGTGTGGCGGTTGTTCTAATGGCGTGTACGTAGGCGAAGGATGTACGATGTGTATGGTAGGCGATGAGCCAAAAGCCGTAATGGATGATTGGGAACAAACGGAAGACTATATGTGGTGCAACGGCGAATATTACGACGAGGATTAAAGGTATGAAGTGGGAAAAGCAAACGAACGGCGATTGGTTGGCGCAGGGGCAAAAAGGACATTTCTTGCTTTGGAAGTACGGAAATATTTGGAAAGGACTTTATATGCACGAGATTGGACGGGTAGTGCGGTTTAGATTCTTTGCCAAGACGTTTCAAGAAGCAAAGAAAATTTGCGAAGAAAATTATTATTGGGAGGCGTAAATAAGTGGGAACAAAATATTGCAAAAGAAAAGGTTGTTCGGAGGCAAGCAAGGGCCCGTGTAGTGCAGCGGATAATTGTCACCTTTTTGAGTGGGATATAGAGCGTGAGAAAGGGAATAAACCTACGACGGGAAATCCGTTGGAAGAAGAGGAACAACGCGAATTTGCGGCGTGGTGCGATGCCAAAGGCTTGTTATGGGCGCATATTCCGAACGAGAGAAAGGCAACGGCGTTTTCGTTGTTTGAACTGATAAAGCAAGGCTTGAAGAAAGGGTTCCCCGACAACTTTATAGCCGAGCCGAGGGGCGAATATCACGGCTTATTTATCGAGTTGAAAAGGGATAAAAAAAGCTCGTCGAAGAAATCGCACGAACAAAGGGTTTGGATTAAGGCATTGAACGAAAAGGGTTATAAAGCGGCGTTTGCTTACGGGGCAGAAGAGGCGAAACGCTTGGTGTTAGAATATTTGGAGAGCGAAGAAAAGTGAAAGACTGGACAGGTGACGGAAATTCTATTTGGAAAACGCTGGGTGCAAGCAACCACACCTGCGGAGAACGTGAACAAGACGATTTCTATGCTACCGATCCGATTGCGATAGATAAGCTCTTGAAAGTAGAAAAACCAAGCAAATTTATTTATGAGTGTGCTTGCGGACAGGGACATTTATCGGAACGCTTAAAACAACACGGCTACGAAGTTTATTCGAGCGACCTTGTAGATAGGGGATATTACGGAACAAATGTCAAAGATTTCTTTTCGGTAAAAGAACTTGATGACGATTACGATATTTTGACGAATCCACCTTACAAATATGCAAAGGAGTTTGTTTTACACGCTCTTGACTTGATTGGAAACGGAAGAAAGTGTTATATGTTCCTGAAATTGCAATTTTTAGAGGGTGCGGCGAGGTATAAAGAGATTTTCCAAAGTGCGCCGCCCAAAGCGGTGTATGTATTTAAGAAACGCGTATTATGCGCCAAAAACGGCGAATTTGAGCGTATGAGAGAAAGCGGTGGATCTGCCGTCGCTTATGCGTGGTTTGTATGGGAAAAAGGATATAACGATAAAACAATAATAGGATGGATTTAAGGTAGGTGTAATTATGGAGAAGATTCAATTAGAAATTACAAAAGACGACGATAAAGCGTTGGTGGCATCGATACTCGTTATGAACGGGTACACGGTTAAGAAAGAGAAGATAATCGTCAACGGACGAGGGAAATACGTGTTGACGGCGTGGAAGGAAGAGAAGGAAAATGAGAAGAGAAACAGTAATTTGTGATAAATGCGGAAAGAGCTTGTCCTTTATCAATAACGCTCAATTAAGTAGAATAAGCGCAAGAATTGATTTATATCCACCTGGGGAAAATCGAACGTATCCAAGGCAACGGATAGATTTGTGTGAAACGTGCTATGAAAAGTTTGTTTCTTTTCTTGAAAGCGAAAATTGATAT
>JAZRRB010000238.1:0-3350 GCA_045650385.1 Candidatus Scatosoma sp.
CTTTTGAATAAGGTAATCCACACCGTAAAGCGCTACACGACGATAGTCGCCAATGATACGGCCTCTACCGTAAGCATCGGGCAAACCGGTGAGAATATGCGCCGAACGCGCCGCGCGCATTTCGGGCGTGTACGCATCAAATACGCCTTCGTTGTGCGTCTTTCTGTATTTCGTGAAAATTTCTTTTACGTTAGGATCAATCGTATAACCGTACATTTCCAAAGCGCCTTCCGACATACGGATACCGCCGAACGGTTGCAAAGCACGTTTGAAAGGTTCGTCCGTTTGTACACCGACAATCTTTTCAAGGTCCTTATCCAAATATCCTGCACCGTGGGACGTAAGCGTAGAAACGATTTTCGTATCCGCGTTCAAAACGCCGCCGTTTGCAAGTTCTTTTTTCGTTAAATCGCAAACGATATCCCAAAGCTTTTTCGTTGCGTCCGTTGCAGGCGCTAAGAAGCTGCCGTCACCTTCATACGGCGTGTAGTTACGTTGGATGAAATCACGTACGTCTACTTCGTCGTTACACCATTTACCGGGAACAAATCCCTCCCAACCTTTGTATTGCATCATATCATTACTCCTATAAAACAATAATTTTTTTTGCTATCTAATACCCGTTCTTTCAAACGGATTTTTTGCCGTCGTTATTTTTTGAGCGCCTTTCTCTCTTCGATTTTCGCGTCCAACCAAAGCTGTAAAATTTCTTCCGGCTGAAATCCCGCACAACGCGCGAAAATTTCTTCCCCGTCGGTAAGAAGAATGGTAGGCACTCTCGTAATATCCCACTCTTCCATAAGCGTCGTCGTGGAATAGTCCGCCTCCACGTGTACGAGCTTGATATCGCCGCGCTCTGAGCACAATCTTTCCAAAATCGGCATCAAGGTCAAGCAGTTCGCGCACGATTCACCGCTAATTTCCACACAGCACAGCCCTTGCAGTTGTCTTTTATAAGCAAGTTCTTTTTCGTTCATTTTCTCTCTCCGCAAAGAATTCGTTTCGCGTTTTCCACACGTTCTTTCGTCGGGGCTTGTACGTCTTTTAACGGATATTCCATGCCCAGCTTTTCGTATTTCACTACGCCAAGCGTGTGGTAAGGCAATACTTCCACCCTCTCTACCGTAGACAGCGTATCGATAAAAGCCCTCGTCCGCTTCAACGATTCGTCATCGTCCGTAAGCGTTGGCACAAGCACTTGTCTTATCCAAATCGGTTTTTTGTGTTCGCTTAAAAACTTAGCGAACGCCAGCGTATTTTGATTGCTTTGCCCCGTCAGCTTTTTACAAGCCTCGTCGTCGATGTGCTTAATATCCAGCATCACCAAATCGGTTACCGAAAGAAGTTTTTCGTATTTCTCCACGCACGCCTGATTATCGGCATGAAAGGTAATGCCCGAAGTATCGATACACGTATGCAAACCCTTTTCTTTAAGCAACGTAAACAGTTCGATAACGAAATCGATTTGCAAAAGCGGTTCGCCGCCCGTTACCGTTACGCCGCCGTTTTCCCCGAAATAATTGCGGTACTTCCACGCACGTTTTACAACCTCTTCAGCCGTATATTCCTGTCCGCCTGCCCCCCAAGTATCGGGATTGTGACAGTACTGACAGCGCAAAGGACAGCCTTGTAAAAACACGACGAAACGAATACCCGGCCCGTCTACCGTACCGAAGGATTCGAACGAGTGAATACGACCAATCATTTTTTCTCCTCCCACGGTTTTCCTTTTTGCCCATTTCGCAAAATAAGGCGACACGCAAAATCTGCGCGACGCCCCTTTTTGTCTCACGATATTATTATATCAGGCGTCGAAAGATTTGTCAAGCTTTTGCAGAAAAAATTTTTCTTCTTTACGTGCTTTATGCGCGGAAAGTTTTTCCACCTTTTCCGCGCCCCTTTCAAAGTTTATATACATGTATATAACTTCTATCATTATTATAACGCAAATGAAGAAAAATTTCAATACTTTTCACCAAAAAAGTTTGCCAAAAAAGGCAACTTTTTCCGTTTTTATTCTACTGTAAAAAACGACCAATTTTAAGTTCAACGCATACCTGCACCGCTCATTTTTACACGTAGAAATTTCAACGCGTACATGGTAGCCGCATTTACAAAAAATCCCCCGATTTTTCACGGGGGATTTTTTTATTCATTTTTAATTATGCAATCGGTTCTTCCACCGCTTCCGCTTCTTCTACGACAGCAGCAACGGCTTCTTCCGCTTTATATGCGCCGATATACTGAGGCGTAACGTTCTTGTACGCCTTTGTACCCGTACCTGCGGGAATAAGCTTACCGATGATAACGTTTTCCTTCAAACCAACGAGGTAATCGCGCTTTGTGCGGATAGCCGCTTCGGTGAGCACCCTCGACGTTTCTTGGAAGGACGCCGCGGACAAGAAGCTGTCAGTTGCAAGCGCCGCTTTCGTGATACCGAGAAGCACACGCTTTGCAAGGGCAGGTCTGCCGCCGTTTTGCATTGCCTTCGCGCTTTCGTCTTGGAACGTTACCATATCCACGAGTTCGCCAGGCAACAAGTTAGTATCACCTGCGTTTTCTACGCGGACTTTCTTAAGCATTTGACGAACGATGATTTCAACGTGTTTATCGTTGATTTCAACGCCTTGCGAACGGTAAACGGATTGTACTTGTTCAAGAATATAATCTTGTACACCCTTAACACCTTGCACACGAAGGATGTCTTGGGGATATACGCTACCTGCGTTCAACAAGTCGCCAGGAACAACTTTCGCACCCTCTTTGACTTTGATTTCTGCATTGAACGGCAACGTGTATTCCTTTTTAAGTTCGCCAGAAACTTCGTCATTGATACGGATGTGTTTCGAACCATCGGAATCGTCGATGGACACAACACCCTCAACTTCGCAAATGGTTGCGCAGCCCTTGGGTTTTCTTACTTCGAACAATTCTTCTACACGGGGAAGACCTTGCGTGATGTCCCCCGTAGCAGCGATACCGCCCGTGTGGAACGTACGCATGGTAAGCTGCGTACCAGGTTCACCGATGGATTGTGCGGCAATCGTACCAACTGCTTCGCCCACTTGTACGGGAAGCGTGGTTGCCATGTTTTTACCGTAGCATTTTGCACAAACGCCGAATCTCGAAGAACAAGCAAATACGCTGCGGATAGCCACTTCCGTAATGCCTGCCGCCACGATTGCGTCTGCTTCTTTTTCGTCGATGAATTGGTTGGTTGCAACCAAAACTTCGCCCGTTTCGGGGTGAATTACGTCTTCGGAAGCAAATCTACCGAGGATTCTCGATTTCAAACCTTCGATTTCCTTGCCAACGCTGTCATAGATCGCCTTCACCACCATACCTTGGGG
>JAZRRB010000239.1:0-1769 GCA_045650385.1 Candidatus Scatosoma sp.
TACATCGGCAACATAATATTCGAAGCCCAACGCTTTTTCCAAGAATTCGTGAACACCGTATACAACGCCGCTATCTTCGCCTAAAACAAACAAATTCGATCCAACCGTTTTCAAGGTGAATCCATCGTTTGGAATCGCATCAACGTCAACACCTGTATTTTCTGTATATTGTGTGTCGCCCAAAATAATCAATTTCGCCGTGTCCGAATACGTTACTTCCGATTCGTAGACGGTTTCCAATGTAATCGACGTTGCTTCCGCAAACAACTCCTCCATCTCTAATGCCGCTATTTCTTCATCGTAGCTTGCATCAGTGGGTAAAACGATTTTATACTCGCTGTTTCCGTTATCAACAAGCTTATATTCCGTATATTCAATCACTTCTTCCGAAGTAGAATCGCTTGAATTGCCGCCAAAAAAGCTACAACCTACGATACTGCTCAACGCAAGAACAGAAAGAAATAGACTTGCTATTTTTCGAAGTTTCATCGTCAATCCTCCTATGTTTTATTTTGTCAGCGAGAAACTAATACCGCCTAAAATTTTCTCTTTGAAAATAATAAATACAATAACCACAGGCAAAGCTAAAATCATAGCTCCCGCCATTTGTACAGGAGGCAAACTCGCCCCCGTTGCCGTACTAGTACTGAAAGCATAAACACCATACGAAAGCGTCGGATACGAAGGCATCCATATAACCGTAATCATATAGTCATTCCAGCTGCCGATAAGCGTCATTAACGACATAATTGCAATCACGTTTGCCACTTGCGGAAATACGATTTGCCACATTACTCTAAAATTACCAGCCCCATCGATTTTCGCTGCCTCTATTGTTTCCGAGCCTATGCCTCGGATAAAAGACTGTAAAATCAAGAAATTATAATCAAAAAAGGGAATTGCCATAATGATTATATAAAACCACGTGTCATACACCCCGATGCTTTTATAGAGATTCAACGAAGATGCCGTACTTGAAATAAATGGGATCATCATCAAAAATAAAAACATATTATTGATAAACGTAACGTGTCTACCTTTGAATCTACCCAATACGTACGCCATAGAAAATTTGGAAATCATACTAACACCGATTTGCAACACACATAACGTTACAGTGTTTATAAGCATAGTAAGCAAACCGATTTTATATAATCCCGTATCGGTAAGAACGTATGATTCAAATAAAGTAAACGAAGTTTTAAAATTTTCAAACGTCCATTTCCAAGGCGCTTCAGGCCAAATTTGGTTTTGAAGAAATCCAAATGGTGTTTTCAGCGAAGTGAAAAATGCCCACAAATACAAGAATAATATTGCGCACGTATCCACCAGCAAAAAGCCAAAAATCACCCAGGATATCCAACTATTTCTTTGTAAAACGCTTTTGTGTTTCTTCGCCATAATTAATCCTCCGAGGGCCCAAATCTTCCCACCATCCACTTATAGAAATAAGTAACTGGTATAATCAAAAACGACTCACACAAACCCCAAGCGGACAAGAACGGGTATTCGTATTCGCCTCCGGATCTTATGGACATAATCGTATGTGCATACCCCATTGTCCATAGGTCTTGGGGTGCGTTTTGCCCATAATATGTAAACAGCCCAAAATCCGCCGTAAACATGGACGAAAATCCGTAAATAAACCCAATGGAAAGAGTAGGATATACATGTGGCAGAACAATATGCCAAAATTCCTGCCACATATTACATCCGTCAATGATACCAGCCTCTATCGTATGTGCGTCGGTAGAATTCATAACCCCAAT
>JAZRRB010000240.1:0-8126 GCA_045650385.1 Candidatus Scatosoma sp.
AATAACCGCTGCGACGAACTTGCTCGCGCGGCGATTATCGCCCTTAGAAAGACGTTGCCAATAGAACCAATAGAGGAAACTGACGTATAAGATTGCTAATTTTTCATATTTTTTGAAAATAAGCAAATATTATAATATAGAATATAGGAGTGAATATGAGCGAGGAACAAGAAGAAAAACAAGCACGAAAAATACCGTGGTTTATCATTATATATTTTTTGTTAACGGCAACGTGTATTGTTTTTTCCATTCTTTGTTTGCATCATTCTCGCGTAATGTTTCTTCAAAAAAACGCGTCGCTTTTTTCTATTTTAGCGGCTATTTTATTTGCTTGTTTTTGTGGTTTATCCGTTTGCTTTTCCGTTTCTAAAAAGGAAACGCTCGCGAAAACGGCGTTAAGCGTATTTATATTTTTACTTTTTTGCTTGGTGTTGATTTACGTTTTACAAGTGACGGGCTTTTTTGATATTGTAAAAGACGAGGCGGCGTTTCAAAGTTATTTGGAAAAATCAGGCGGTTGGATGCCGATTGTCTATATTATTTTTCAATATTTACAAGTCGTTCTTTTACCCATTCCAAGCGTCGTAAGTACTCTTGCAGGCGTTGCGTTGTTTGGTCCGCTTTGGACGCTTTTATATAGTTTTATCGGTATATGGCTTGGCTCTGTTACGGCGTTTTTCGTAGGGAGAAAACTCGGTTATAAAGCGGTGGCTTGGATGGTCGGGGAAGAAACGCTCAATAAATGGCAAACGAAGTTGAAAGGAAAAGACACTTTTGTCTTGACAATGATGTTTTTCTTGCCTATTTTTCCCGACGATTTGTTCTGTTTTATTTCGGGGTTATCATCCATGCGGACGCGGTATTTCTTAATCATGATCACGCTTTCCCGTGTTATATCGATTGGTACTACTTGTTTTTCTTTACAGTTAATACCCCTTAATACGTGGTGGGGTCTACTGATTTGGGGATTGCTCATTGCAGGATTTGTTACGTTGTTTATTTTAATATATAAACATTTGGATAAAATTCAAGCTTGGTTAAATAAGAAATTCAAACGAAAAAAAAGATAAATATACCAAAAAAAACTAATAGATAGATAATATTAAAATCCAAAAAAAATTTTTATAATACACTCTTGATTTTTTTACAAAGATATAGTATAATGGTATTAGGTGGGAAATTGGCGAAAATTGTCAAAATTTATTCGTCAATACACACGGAGGATAGATATGGAAAAAATTAAATTGCTCCAAGAAAGAAAGGCAAAAATCGTAGAACTTGGAAAGGAGATTCGCGAACGTATTCAAACGCTTTTCGATGAGGAAAGTTTTGTGGAAACGGCTGCGTTCAGCTTTTCCAAAAACGCGTTTTACGAAGAGGGGGAAACCGGCGAAGGCGTAGTGACGGGGTTTGCTACCATTGATGGGTATCCTTTTTACGTAGTTGCGCAAAACTTCAAGGCGTTCGACGGCGGTATCTCCAAAGCAAATTGCGATAAAATTGCTAATTGCTTGGATGCGGCGGAAAAAAATAATACGCCTGTTGTATATCTTTTGAATACGCGCGGCGTTCAAATCGGGGAAGGTGTAACCGTTTTAGAAGGTCTTGCTAAATTGTTATTAAGAAGCACCCAACTCAAAGGCGTTGTTCCCCAATACGTAGTGGTAGACGGCGAAGTGTACGGCTCGGCAGCGATGCTCGCGGCGATTGCAGACTTTACCTTTTTCCTTGATAAAAAGAGCGTTCTTTCTATCAACAGCCCGTTCGTATTATCGGCAAAAGCTGGTAAAAATTTACCCAAAGAAGAAGTTGGCGGCGTAAAAGCGTTGTCTAAGACTGGTATTCCTGCTTTTGAGGCAAAATCCTTAGAGGACGTGCGCGCAACAATTGCGCAAATTAGCGAACTGATTTCTACGCCTTGTATCGATGCGGAATTAAACACAACGATGCCTGCGCTTAACGAAACAGCGTCTGCGGCGAATATTCTTTCCGTAATGGAATCGCCGATTGAAATTTGGAGCACCTACGAAACGGACGTAAAGACGGTACTTGGTCGTGTTGGCGGTATTGCTGTTGCCGCAGTAATTTTTGACGGTGGAGATACGGGTGTAGAACTGAACGTAGCCAAGCTTGCAAAAATTCGCAACTTTGCGGAATTTGCCTGCTGTTACGGTTTGCCCTTCGTAACGTTTACGGACGTAAAGGGTATTTGTCCTTGTATGTGTGCAAATAACAGCCGCGTTATGAAAGAAGCTGCTGAATATTTGGATATTTTAGACACGATTGACACGGCAAAAGTTGCGGTGGTTTATAAAAAAGCAATCGGGCTCGGCTATTCGCTGTTTGCGGCAAAATCGGTAGGCTTTGATTATACCTGTGCTTTTGCAAATGCGCAAATTTCCTTGTTTGATAGCGTACAAGGCGCTGAAATCGAATTTAAGGACGTAAAAGCGGATAAAACTGCGTTGCGGGCAAGATACGCTGATGAAAATGCGGACCCAATAAATGCGGCGAAGGAAGGCTACGTTGATGCGATTATTGAACCGCAGTTTGTAAAACAATATTTGATTGCTGCATTGCAAATGCTTGCTTAATAAGGAGAGAGTAAATGTTGAGGAATTTATTGGCTGTTTCAGCTGAAAATGCCGCAAAGGGCTATCCAAAGGATATACAGATTGGCGAAGCTGCGTTATATGCCTTGCTTGGTTTCCTGGTCGTTTTCGTTGGTATTGCGCTGTTGATTTTTATCGTTTGGCTTGTCGGTAAAATCATCAATAAAGTTACTTTGATGCAAAACAGCAAAAAAGAAGAGAAAAAGACGGAAGAACAAGTGTCTACCGCCTTAGCTGTTGCTGACGGAGAAGAGATTTCCGAAGAAACGGTGGCTGCGATAACTGCGGCAATCATGGCGTATTATCAGCAGCAACAAACAAAATGCGAATTTACAGTAAAAAGAATTAAGAAAGTGTAAGGAGAAAGAACAATGCGTAAATTTATTATTACTTTGAACGGAAAAACATACGAAGCGGAAGTGGAAGAAGTAGGCGTAGGCGCGGCTACGACGCCCGTAGTAACGGCGGTAAAAGATGCTCCGCAAGCGAGCGCTCCCGCAATAAAAAAAGCAACGCCTGCAAACGGCGAAAAGGTACTTTCTCCGTTCCCCGGACTTATTAAAAACTTGCTGGTAACGGACGGTGCAAGCGTTAAGAAAGACCAACCTATTCTCGTGTTAGAGGCAATGAAGATGGATAACGATATCACCGCGCCTTGCGACGGAGTTGTTTCTTTCCAAGTTGCAAAGGGTGCTAACGTAGAATCGGATTCCGTTCTTGCGGTTATCGGTTAATGATAGAATAGGGAGTTTCTATTATGCTAAATAATTTGCTTATAAATATAGGCGATATGTTCGAAAAGTTATGGTCGACTCTTGGGTTTAATAATCCAAACGTGGGCTGGGAGAACTACGTCATGATACTCATTTCATTTGTTTTGATGTATCTTGCGATTGTGAAGAAGTTCGAACCGCTTTTGCTTTTGCCCATTGCTTTTGGTATGTTTATCATCAACTTACCGGGTGCACACGACGTTGTTTGGGGGATTCAAGGTGAAGGTGTAGCGTACGATGACGTACAAAATAAAGGGTTATTGTGGTATTTATTCTACGGTGTAGATAAAGTGATTTATCCGCCCCTTATTTTCCTTGGTATCGGCGCAATGACTGATTTTGGCCCGTTGATTTCCAACCCCAAGAGCATGCTTCTTGGCGCGGCGGCACAACTTGGCGTATTCTTGACATTGATTGGTGCGGTAGTGCTCGGGTTTGACCTTGCGGCCTCCTGCTCAATTGCTATCATCGGCGGTGCGGACGGCCCTACGGCGATATATTTGACGCAAATAATGTCTGATTTTACCAATGAAGAATTGTTGTCGGCTATTGCTGTTGCGGCATATTCGTATATGGCGTTAATTCCCATTATACAAAAGCCGCTTATGCGTTTGATTGTTCCTAAAAAGGAACGTATGATTAAAATGAAACCGCTTCGTACGGTTAGTAAAGTAGAAAAAATCATATTCCCCATAGTGGTTACGCTTGTGGTAGGCATTTTGTTGCCCGACGCAGTACCATTGCTTGGTATGTTAATGCTTGGTAACTTGCTTAAAGAAAGCGGCGTATGCGACAGACTTTCTTCGCAAGCGCAAAACGGGCTTATGAATACGGTTACCATTTTCCTTGGTATCTCCGTGGGCTGTAAAGCATACGGCGCAACGTTCTTACAATTGCAAACGTTGATGATTATCGGGCTTGGTTTGGTAGCGTTCTCTTGCGGTACGATTGGCGGACTTTTGATGGGTAGACTTATGTGCAAACTCTCGAAAGGTAAAATCAATCCGTTGATTGGTAGTGCAGGGGTTTCGGCTGTGCCTATGGCTGCCCGAATATCTGAGGACGTAGGAAGAGAAACGGATCCAAGCAATCACTTATTAATGCATGCAATGGGGCCGAACGTAGCTGGTGTTATCGGTTCGGCAATTGCGGCAGGTTTCTTGATTGCAATCGTATAAGGCTAACGATTTGAGGTAAAATAAATTATGGAATTTAATTTTGAAAAAAGAAAAGTAATGCTTACGGAAACGATTTTGCGTGACGCTCACCAATCGCAAGCGGCAACGCGTATGCGTATTGACGAAATGTTGCCTGTTTTGGAACAGCTTGACGATATCGGATATTATTCGATTGAAGCATGGGGCGGCGCTACGTTCGATTCCTGTCTTCGCTTTTTGAACGAAGACCCTTGGGAACGTTTGCGGACGTTAAAATCGCACTTAAAAACGCCTATTCAAATGCTTCTTCGTGGACAAAACTTACTTGGCTATCGCCATTATGCAGATGACGTTGTAGAGAAATTTGTTGCGAAATCGGTTGAAAATGGGGTTGGCGTTGTGCGTGTATTCGACGCATTGAACGACCCGAGAAACTTGGAAGTTTCCATGAAAGCAATTAAAAAATACGGCGGTGTTTGTGAAGCGACGATTTGTTATACGAGCGCAGTTGTAGACGGAAAGGAAGTTTTTACCAACGAATATTTTGTAAAGCTTGCCAAGGAATTGGAAGAAATGGGCGCGGATAACATTTGCTTGAAAGACATGGCAAACTTGTTATTGCCCTTGAAGGCATACGAACTTGTAAAGGCATTAAAATCCGCTTTGAAACCTACCACAAAATTGCATTTGCATACGCATAATACGACGGGTACGGGCGATATGATGTACTTGATGGCGATTATGGCAGGGGTGGATATTGTTGATACGGCGCTTTCGCCTCTTGGCAACGGTACGTCCCAGCCTGCAACCGAACCGTTGGTTGCAACGCTTAAAGATACGCCTTACGACACGGGTATTGATATTAACAAACTTTTGCCTATTGTAAAACACTTTAAGACGGTTGAAAAACGCTTGAAAGATGATAAAATTCTCACGGAAAAATCAAAGGGAATCGACGTTAATACGCTGTTATATCAAGTTCCCGGCGGTATGCTCTCCAATCTTATCAATCAGCTGGAAAAAGCGGGTAAAATTGATAAATTGACCGAGTGTTTGGCGGAAGTACCCAACGTAAGAAGAGATTGCGGTTATCCGCCGCTTGTAACGCCGTCTTCGCAAATTGTCGGTACGCAAGCCGTTATGAATATCGTTATGAACGAAAGATATAAAATGGTTACCAAAGAAACCAAGGACTTGTTTGCCGGCAAATATGGTAGCTTGCCGATGCCTATCAATGAAGAGGTTGCAAAAAAAGTGCTTGCAGGCGCAGAAAGAATTACCTGCCGTCCTGCGGATTTGTTAGAGCCTGAATACGACGCAATCAAACAAAAGGTAATCGACCTTGGTTATTATGAAAAAGAAGAGGACGTTCTTTCCTACGCCGTATTCGAACAGGTAGCGGAGAACTTCTTCAAATGGCGCGATGCACAAAAGAAAGGTGTTGATAAAGATTTGGCTAAATCGGGTGTATACCCCGTTTAACGATTAAAAACGAAATATTATCCGTGAAACAATTCATGTGAAACAAGAGCAACCGAGCTGCGAAAAACGTTCGGTTGCTTCTTTGCAAATTTTACTTAAAATTTTTACAATCGTGAAACAATTTTCGTGAAACTTTAATAATAATGTTTTTACGCAGGGAATTGTTCGGGTGTAAAAATAGGGGAAACGCAGTTGAAAAAGGTAATTATCATTGGTGGCGGTGCTTCGGGCTTAATGGCGGCTTATGCGGCGGCTGTAAACGGGAACGACGTCACTATCATTGAAAAAAATGAAAAAATAGGCAAAAAGATTTATATAACAGGGAAGGGACGTTGCAATTTTACCAACGATTCTTCCCCTGATGATTTTTTGCAAAACGTTGTACGCGGTGAAAAATTTTTAAGAGGAGTATTATATTCCTTTCCCCCGCAAAAAACGATAGATTTCTTCGAAAATCACGGTTTATCCGTTAAAATTGAGCGTGGAAACCGTGTTTTTCCTGCTTCCGACCATGCCAGCGACGTTACTAAAACATTGGAAAAAGCTTGCAAAAACGCAGGGGTAAGCATAAAATTAAACGAAAAAGTAGAAAAAATTTTCGTAGAAAACGATACTATGCCAGACATAGGTATTATGTCACGCGTAGTAGAGTTGTCTACTGATAAAGGCAATTATTCTTGCGATTACGTGATTGTAGCCACAGGCGGCATCAGTTATCCCTCGACAGGTTCCACAGGGGACGGATATACGTTTGCAAAGGCGTGTGGGCATAGTGTAACCGACTTAAAAAGCGCGCTTTGCGGTATTAATCTGGTTGAAGAAGATTACAAAGTTTTGCAAGGTTTAGCGTTGAAAAACGTCGGTTTAACGGTGAAAAACAGCGAAAAAACAATATTTTCCGACTTTGGTGAGGCGTTATTTACACATTTTGGCATTTCGGGGCCGATTGTTCTTTCCGCCTCTTCCGTCATCAACCGCTTGCCGTTTGGCTCGCTTACAATTTATTTAGATTTGAAGCCTGCATTGGACGAACAAACGTTAGATAAGCGTATTTTAAGGGATTTCGAAAAATATAAAAACAAGCAAATCGTCAACGCGCTTTGCGAGTTATTGCCTCAAAAATTGATAGGGTTTGTCCTTAAAAAATGCGCGATTGCGGAAACAAAAAACGTGAACGTTTTAACGAAGGAAGAAAGAGGACGTCTGGTAAAGACGTTAAAGGCACTCCCGTTAAAAATTCGCAGCTTGCGCGGCGTGGAAGAATCAATTGTAACGAGTGGCGGCGTATCACTTTCGGAAATCAACCCTAAAACAATGGAAAGTAAGATGGTAAAAGGGTTAAAATTTTGCGGAGAAGTACTCGACGTAGACGCATTTACGGGCGGTTTTAATATGCAAATCGCCTTTTCAACGGGTTTTGCTGCCGGAAATACGATAAAATAATTTATTTTTTTCGTTATAAACTTGACGAAAACGTATTTAATACTATATAATAGTATGTGAAATATTTACACAAGGAGTGTGGACATGACCATTATTCGCGGTGCAACAACGATAGAAAGGGACGGTAAGGAAGAAATTTCTTGCGCCGTCAAAGAGATGCTCGATGAAATTTTTTCGGTTAACGCATTATTAAAAAGCGAAGTAAAAGGATTTTTGTTTTCTTTAACGACGGATATACACTCATATCATCCCGCCAAAGCGGCAAGAGAGTGCGGTTACGATTTTGCACCTTTATTCGCCGCGATAGAACCTGAAATTACAGGTGGATTAAAGCGTTGTATACGTTTAATGTTGTTTACGGAACTTGTAAGCGAGAGAACGGTAAAACATGTTTATCAAAAGGGGGCAAAGGTATTGAGAAAGGATATTTCGGAAATATTTAATATAGCGTTAGACGGACCAGCCGGAAGCGGTAAAAGTACGGTAGCAAAAGCACTTGCAAAAGATTATAATATTTTGTACTTAGATACAGGGGCGATGTATCGCGCTTGTGCGTTAAAGGCGTTGCGTTTAGGCGTGGATACAAAAGACGGCGAAGCCGTAAAAGAAATTGTTACCACATGGCAGGCAGGTCACGAGCCCGAATACGATTTTGTTTC
>JAZRRB010000241.1:0-9016 GCA_045650385.1 Candidatus Scatosoma sp.
CGAGTGGAATATATCGATACGGATATCCTTATCATTGATTTCCACCTCTACCTCTTCCGCTTCGGGAAGCACGGCAACGGTTGCCGCCGAGGTATGGATACGCCCTTGCGTTTCGGTGGCAGGAACGCGTTGAACGCGATGTACACCGCTTTCATATTTCAATAATTTATACGCGCCCGCGCCCGTGACGCCGTAAATCGCTTCTTTTACACCGCCAAGCTCGGTTGCGCTCACGTCGATTTCTTCCACGCGAAGCCTATGCGCCGCGCAATAGTTTTGATACATACGGCAAAGCTCACCAGCAAACAACGCCGCTTCTTCACCGCCCGTGCCCGCACGGATTTCCAAAATACAACTTCTTTCGTCGTTTTTGTCCTTGGGTAAAAGCAGAATTTTCAAATCCGCCAACAGCGTAGCAAGTTTTTCCTTGCAATCGTATCCTTCCGCAGAAAACATTTTGCGCATCTCCGCGTCCGTTTCCGTTTCGGCAAGTTCAAACGCGTCCTGCATTTGACGTTCCGTTTCCAAATATTCCAAATACTTTTGCGCCGTTTCGGTAAGTTCCGATTGCTCTTTGGAATACTTTTGCCAAATACTCATATCGGCAATGACGTCGCTATCGGCGAGTTTTTCAGACAAAAATTCGTACCGTTTCAAAATTCCGTCGAGTTTTTTCAGCATAGATCCCCCGATTAAATGACTACTTTGACGTATCTATCCACGCCGTTGAAATCTTTGATGATTACCGAATATGCAACGCCCTTGAACATACGAATAACCGCCTCCGCTTCACCCTCGCCCACTTCCATAATCAGCATACCGCCGCGGTTGAGGTATTTTAAGGCGTCGTTGGCAATCCGCTTATACACGTCCAAACCGTCTACGCCGCCGTCTAAGGCAAGACGAGGCTCATAGTCGCGCACTTCTCTTTGTAAATTTTCAATATCCGCCGTGGGGATATAGGGTGGATTGCTGACGATAATGTCAAATCTACCGCGCAAACGTTTGAACAAATCAGACTGAATAAACGTAATATCCGCACCGTTTGCCTCCGCGTTTTCTTGCGCCAGCGTCAACGCGTCTTGGCTGATATCGAGCGCCGTCACCTTGGCGGGCGTACCTCTCTTTTCCAATTCTTTATATACGGCAATCGCAATCGCGCCGCTACCCGTGCACAAATCGAGGATACTTTGTCCCTCTTCCGCCGCACCGATAACAAGCGAAGCGAGTTCTTCCGTTTCCGGACGGGGGATAAGCACCCTTTCGTCCACTTTGATTTTATATCCGTAGAAATCGGTATCCCCGATGATATACCAAAGCGGTCTGCCCGTCAATCTCTCGTCCGCAATCCGTACGATTTCTTTCGCCTGCGCCACTTTTAAGATATATTCTTCCGTATTAACCGAGCTTTTGGGCATATTCAACGTGAGCGCGAAAATCCACTCCGCTTCGTCCTCTTCGATATTCGCCGCCGCAAAACGTTTTTTGGTGTTCTTCAAAAGGAAACTCATCTTGCCTGCCGTAGCGAATACTCTTTCGGGGATTGTCGGGTCGGCTTCCATTTGCAAAACGGTATTAAACGCGGTGATTGCACACTCTATCATGTCCTCTTCCGGCTCTCTCGTCGTCAAGCGTTGCAATAAAAGACCGGGCGCTTTGAAAATGAGGAAGAATTTACTCTTCGTTTTGGAGAGCAAACGCAAAATTTCATAGGACACACCAGCCACGATAGGCAGCATCAAGAGTTTGAATACAAAACGTATCAAGCCGTTGAGTTTATCATTGCCCGTATACAGCCATCTTGCCACCACGATATTGGCAAGCGAGAATACGATAATGGAAACAATCATCACGATAAAGAGGAACGTCGTGCCGCATCTATCGTGTACACGCGAACATTTCTTTACGTTCTCCACCGTCAATTCCTCGCCCTTTTCATAGCAAGATATCGTCTTATGTTCCGCGCCGTGGTACATGAACACCCGTCTAAGCGAGGGTATCAACGAAATGAGCAAAATATATAGGATGAATATCGCCAAACGGATACCGCCCTCGGTGAGGTTAAACCACACGCCTTCCAAACCGGTACTCGTTTTATTAAACGTATGCTCGGGTAAAAAACCGGTAATCCATTGCGGCAACAAGATAAAGATGACAAGCGCCAAGCCTACGCCGATAAAAATCGAAAGCCAATTGAGGATATCCCCCAAATGGATTTTATGTTTTTCTCTAAGCCATTGTTCCGCTTTCGTTTGTTCCTCGTCGTCCCCTACGGCAACGTCGGCACTACGCATCAAAATACGGTTGCCGTCGATAAGCGAATGTACAAAATTGACGACGCCGCGGAAAAAGGGCCAACGGGAAACACGGCTCTTCTTTTCGGGGGGCGTTAAACGCTCGGATTCGATTTGAATTTTGCCTTCGGGATCGCGGACGGCGGTTGCCATCGCGCTTCTGCCGCGCATCATTACCCCTTCCAAAACCGCTTGTCCACCGATGGATACGCAATTTTTATTTTTCTTCTTTTCTTTCATGTTATCCGTCCTCAAAACGCTCCTCGCGTTTTTCAAAAACTTGAAAAGTAAAAGGCTTTAAGACACCGCTGGCGTCTTAAAGCCCTTGCTTTTTTACATACCGTATCTCTTCTTGAACTTATCGATACGTCCACCGGTATCAACCAACTTCTGTTTACCCGTGAAGAAAGGGTGACAGTTGCTGCAGATATCCACTTTCAACACTTCGCAATCTTTCGTCGTGCCGGTCTTAAACGTAGCGCCGCATGCGCAGGTAACCGTTACTTCGTGATAATTAGGATGAATGTCCGCTTTCATATTTTCACCTCGCTGTTCGTTATTTTCATTTCAATGCTTTCCAATTATACCGCTTTTTTTTTACTTCGTCAACTGTTTTTGCGCCCAAATTATAAAAAATAGTTGCAAATTTATTGAAAATGCGTTATACTTATCTTGTTCGCATAAGAAGCGGAAAAAATCCGCGTTCAATTCAACCTTGCGAACAGCATAAGGAAACGAGCGTATATGAAAGCATGGCAACTTGCATATCCACACAACCTACAACACGTCACCGCCCCCGATTTGAAGATGGAGCAAGACAAGGTGAAAGTAAAAATCACCAAAGCTCTTCTCACCGAATCGGACGTTGCCGTCTATACGGGCGCAATTAAAGTAAAACCTCCCTTTATCCCCGGCAAATTCGCCATTGGGCAAGTAACCGAGGTGGGTGAAGATTCGTTTATTAAAAAGGGCGAAAGAGTATATCTTGCCGGTGTCACGGAAGACGAACTTTCCCCCGACGGACTGCGCGTGGCAGGAGAAACGGCGGACGGTTTTTACCGTGATTTTGTGCTTGCCGGCGTAGACGACGTCTACCCTCTTCCCTCTTCCGTTTCCGACGAAGCGGCGTTTCTTATCGACGCAATCGCCCTTGCGGAACGCGTTGTAGACGAAATGCAAGTAGACGTAGGACAACATATCTTGGTGCTTGGCGGCGGTTTATACGCAAACGTTCTTTGCCAAATCTTGATTTATCATAGAGCCGTTCCTATTCTCGCAGACAACAACGCCGAAAGATTGGCGCGCGCGAAAAAAAGCGGTATCTATTACACCTTCCCCAACGATGAAACGTTGAAGGAAAACGTTATCAACGTCACGGGCGGCAAACTTGCCGACGGCGCGGTATACCTTGCGTACGTCAACCGTTGCGAACCTTCCGTTCTCTTCCCTCTTGTAAAAAGAGACGCGTACGTTTCTTTCTGCGCGCCTACGTATAAGAGCTTGCACGTCAACCTCGAATACGCACTCAAAAACAACGTTACCATAAAAGGAATCACCGAAAGCAGAGAATTTGTTTCTACGGCAATCAACTTGCTTGCCAACAAAGCGGTAAACTATTCGGAATTCCCCTATCACAGCTTCAAGGAAGCGGAACTTCCCACTCTTATGGAAAAATACGCACACATGATAGAAAGCGGTGCGAATTTGCCCGAACAAATGGACGTTGTGAAATTTATTTTCTAATAGGTATTGTATGCAAAAAATCATCATCGCTTCCGATATACACGGTTCCGCGTATTGGTGCGAAGCGCTTTTACAAGCTTTTGAAAACGAAAACGCCGATAAGCTACTGCTTCTCGGCGATTTGCTTTACCACGGACCGAGAAACGATTTTCCCGACGGGTACGAGCCGAGAAAAGTCTTTGATATGCTCAATAAATACGCGCATAAAATTACGGCGATACGCGGTAATTGCGACAGCGAAGTAGACCAAATGGTACTCGATTTCCCCATGATGGCTGACTTTGCGCTTATCACCGATAAGGACAAGACTTTGTTTGCTACGCACGGACATTTGTTCAATGCGGAAAATCCCCCTCTCCTTAAAAAGGGCGACGCACTGTTAAACGGGCATTTCCATACGCCTAAATGCGAAAAATTAAATAGCGGTGCGCTGTATATCAACTGCGGCTCTATCTCCCTACCAAAAGAGGGCACTCCGCACTCGTATATCGTCTATGAAAACGGCGAGTTTACTTGGAAGGATTTGGAAACGGGCGGCATCTTTGATTGCGTGAAATTATAATTTTCGAAAAAACCACCGTTTCCCTTTTGCAAACGCTTGACAGCCTACGCAAAAAGTGGTAAGATATAGACAATTTCATAGACAAACCGATGAGTAAGAATAGTACTCCCGATATCGAACGGCAAAGAGAGTTGCGAAAGGTGAAATGCAATACGGCGAGCGGCGACGAATGGACTTACGAGGGCGAACGAACGCGAAAGAATTTTCGTCAGTAGCAATCGACGGGTAGCGCCCGTGACAGCGCGAAGCGTATGATGGTACGCAACGTAAGCGGACTTGAAAAAGTCAATTTTGGGTGGCAACGCGGTAGTAATATCGTCCCGAAGAGCGGAAATACTCCGTCCTTCGGGCTTTTTATTACGAAGAGCCAACGCAAATTTTAAGAAACTTAAAGGAGAACGCATTATGCAAAAAGAAATTCCTTACAAAATATATTTAGAAGAGGACGAACTTCCGAGCGCATGGATGAACTTGCGTGCGTATATGGATAAAAAACCCGCGCCCCTTCTCGACCCTGCCACCATGCAGCCGATTACGCAAGAGGCTCTTTCCAAAGTCTTTTGCGAGGAACTTGCCAAACAAGAACTCGACGATACGACGAAACTTATCGAAATCCCGAAAGAAATCAGGGACTTCTATAAAATGTACCGTCCCGCACCGCTTATCCGTGCATACTGCTTAGAACAAAAGCTCGGCACGCCCGCGCATATCTATTATAAATTCGAGGGCAATAACACGAGCGGTTCTCATAAGCTTAACTCGGCAATTGCACAAGCGTACTACGCCAAGCAGCAGGGTTTGAAAGGCGTTACGACGGAAACGGGCGCAGGACAATGGGGCACGGCGCTTTCCATGGCTTGCTCGTATTTCGGGCTCGATTGTCAAGTATATATGGTAAAATGCTCGTACGAACAAAAGCCGTTCAGAAGAGAAGTTATGCGCACCTACGGCGCGCACGTTACCCCCTCCCCTTCCACCACAACAGCGGTTGGCAGAAAGATTTTGGAAGAATTCCCTGGCACGAACGGAAGTTTGGGCTGCGCTATCTCCGAAGCGGTGGAAGCGTCGTCGACAAACGAGGGTTACCGCTACGTACTTGGCAGCGTACTCAATCAAGTATTGCTCCATCAATCGGTTATCGGTTTGGAAACGAAAGCGGCGCTTGATAAATACGGCGTAAAAGCGGATATCGTTATCGGTTGCGCAGGCGGCGGTTCTAACCTCGGCGGTTTGATTACGCCGTTTATGGCGGAACAATTAGAAGGCAAAGCCAAGTATCAGTTTATCGCGGTAGAGCCTGCCACGTGCCCTACGCTTACGCGCGGTAAATACGCATACGATTATTGCGACACGGGTAAAATTTGTCCCCTTTCGAAAATGTATACGCTGGGCAGCGGCTTTATCCCTGCGGCGTCGCATGCAGGCGGCTTGCGTTATCACGGCATGACGAGCGTACTTTCCGAACTGTACGACCAAGGCTTAATGGAAGCAAGAGCGGTAAAACAAACGGACGTTTTCGAAGCAGCGGAATACTTTGCACGTATCGAAGGCATTTTACCTGCACCCGAAAGTTCGCATGCGATTAAGGTAGCAATGGACGAAGCAATTAAGTGCAGGGAAACAGGCGAAGAAAAGGTAATCGTATTCGGTTTGACGGGCACGGGATATTTCGATATGATGAGCTACGAAAAATTCCACGACGGCAAAATGACCGATTATACGCCTACGGACGAGGAAATCAACACCGCACTTGCAAAATTACCCCAATTTTAATGGGTGCGCCACCAAGTTTAATAAAAAATAAAAACGCATGAGGCGAACGACAAATGTCGTTCGCCTCCGTTGTTTTTCTCCCCTATTTTTTGTTTTTTATCCCCAACGAAATCCGTTTTTTTGTCTTTTTTACGTATGCGGACACCCGCAAATGCGGTTGTCCGCATACGGGTTTTTTCGCACTTTTTCGCCACCCGAATTTTGTCGTATGCACAAGCGGGCACGCATTTTTCCTTTTTGACTATAAATCAAGCCCTTTAATAATTTTCACAAAAAAATTCCTCACCTCAAAAAAGCAGTTGACTTTTATATTTTACGATGTTATAATAATCTTACTTGAATACGGAGGCATAGTCTCAGTTGGTTAGAGCGCTCGCTTCACATGCGAGAGGTCACAGGTTCAAGTCCTGTTGTCTCCACCACATTAAAAAAAGGGGTCGGTAAACGCCGTCCCCTTTTTCTAAAAATAGAGGTTGTTATGCAAAAGAAACGTAGAAATATCCTGATTATCGTAAGTATTGTTCTCGTTATCGCCATTGTCGGTACGCTTCTTGGCACACTTATCCCTGCCTGCCGCAAAAAGCGCGAGGAAGAAGAATGGAGACGGCAAGCACAAGCGTATTATGATGCAAAAGTGGCTGGATTTGCTGAGGAAAATTTGACGATTGGCGAAGTGGACGTGGCTTTCATCGGCGATTCTATCACCGACGGCTATGACGTAAAAGCTTACTATCCGCAATACAAAACGGCAAACCGCGGTATCGGCGGCGATACCACGTTCGGCTTGGAAAAACGCTTGAAAGTTTCCCTTTACGATATTCAGCCCAAAATTGTCGTTATGCTCATCGGCGCAAACAATTTCAAGACGATGTTTGATAACTACGAAAGCATTTTGCAACAGCTGAAAGCCAATTTACCCAATAGCAAAATCGTTTTACTCTCCCTTACCGCCATGAGTAAAGAGTGGGGCAGAAATAACGAGATTGCCATACTCAACAACCAAAAAATCAAATCGCTTTCCGTTAAATACGGCTACACGTTCGTGGATATGTTCACCCCGCTTTGCAACCCCGATACAGGCGAAATGTATGAGGATTACAGCATTGACGGCGGACATCCCACTCCCTTGGGCTACCAAGTAATGGCAGACGTGCTTACCCCGGTATTAAACGAACTCTTACCCCGATAAAAGGTTACTTATGAAGGAATTACGTTTTCAACTCCCTAAAAAGATACAAAAGGAATTATCCTCTTTCGACGTAGCGAAAGAGGCGGCTTCTTTTTACGGAAAAACGGAAAAATCGGTAAAGCGGATGTTCGGGTATCCCGCACACCACGTCAAATTATCTGCGCGTACGCAATTCCTTTTATTAATGCACTATTCCGCGCCCTTTTCCAACAACTGCGGTGACGTGGAAGAACGCGGCAACTACGCCATGGATACCAAGGACGTGGAAAAAAATATCCTGCGCCTGTACGCCGAAAAGTTCGGTATGGGCGAGGAATTTTGGGGATACGTGACAAGCGGCGGTTCGGAGAGTAACTCTTGCGGTATCTCGCTTGCGTTTAATCATTATCCAGGCGGCATTTTATACTATTCGCAAGCGGCGCACTATTCGGTGGAGAAATACGCGCGGTTGTATCCGCACAAAGAAATCCCTACCACGCAAAACGACGAAATGGATTTGGACGCGCTGTTTGACGAAATTGCAAAAAATTGGGCAAACAACCGTAGCCCTGCCAACCTCGTTTTGACGCACGGCACGACCAAATACGGCGCGTGCGACGACGTAGATAAAATCGTTGCGTTTTTGAAAGCGCGCGAAATTCCCTATTATATCCACGTAGACGCGGCACTTTTTGGGGGAATCCCCAACAATCAAACGGGCGCGCCCTTATTGCAAAACGCAAAAGCACGCGGCATCGATTCCGTCTGCGTAAGTTTGCATAAATACGTGGGTTTCCCCGACGTGCACTCGGTATTCGTTTCCACGAAAAAGCCAAACAGCCAATCGATTGCCTATATCGGGCAACACGACACGACGGTTTCCGGTTCGCGCTCTATCCCTGCCTTTGCGCTGTATAACCATATCGAAGAGCAACTGCACGGCAGAGCGAAAAACGAGTATATCAAAAACGTACAGTTTTTCGAAACATTGTTACAGCAAGAAAATATCCCCTATTACCGCGCACCCAAGGGCAATATTTTTGTCTTTCACTCGCCGAGCGAAGAAACGACCAAGCGTTTCCAATTATCCACGTTTACGGACGTAGTAAACGGCAAAGAAATTGCAAAAGCGCACGCCATTATCTTCCCCCACCACGGCAAAAAACAAATGGAAGAATTGGTACAAGCATTGAAAGAGGATTTGAAGTAAATATTACCGCCACCCTGAAAACAGGGTGGCGGTTTTTACCCGATTGCATTTTGGCTTCGCCAAAGCTTCGCCACGAAACGTGGCTCGCGCGAACCAACGAAATCGTTGCTTCTTCCTACCAAATACACCAAAAGCGCACGCCAAGCGTGCCTTGGTGTACCCGATTGCATTTTGGCTTCGCCAAAGCTTCGCCACGAAACGTGGCTCGCGCGAACCAACGAAATCGTTGCTTCTTCCTACCAAATACACCAAAAGCGCACGCCAAG
>JAZRRB010000242.1:0-10463 GCA_045650385.1 Candidatus Scatosoma sp.
GCCATTCAAATCGATTACGCGATTATAAACGAGCTTATCGCCGTACGCAAGCGACGTAACCAAACCTGCTTTTTCAAGTCGGAGGCCAAGCGGTCTTAGGAAGACAAGACCTGATAACAACTCCTTGGCACACAGGACGACATGGCTACGATCCGACTTCGTATCCTCTTGCGTATTGCCATTCAAATCGATTACGCGATTATAAACGAGCTTATCGCCGTACGCAAGCGACGTAACCAAACCTGCTTTTTCACTTGCGTTTTCTACCGTGCCGTAGGCGGCAGTAGATTTACTGCCTACGGCAAAAACTTCTTTGAATACGTTGAATTCTTTACAAACGCTTTTAATACCAGACGGGGTAAGCGCGCGGTATTCCAATACGTATTTCCCTGCAATGTCCAATTTGGCTTTTTCGCCACGGAAAGCGTTGCCGTCAGGATAACGCAAAACGCATTCCGCCGTATACGCCGTTCCGTTGAAAATGATACTAGACGTGGGAATTTCCAATTCTGTTCCCAAAGCGTACTCGCTTTCAAAGGTAATCATATCTTGCAAGGCGACCGAATCGTCTGCGCTTACAACGTCGCCTTGCGATACGCCTGCCCCTACGCCAACGGTAAGGATTGCGCCCATACAAAGCGATGCTAAAATATATCTCCGAGTTTTTCTTCTCATATAATTCTCCTTATTCTTTAACCCCACCCATTGAGATATTACCCATCAATTTTTCTTTGAAGGTGATAAACAAAATAAGTATAGGCATTGCAAACAGCATACAACCCGCCATTCTGAAAGGAACGGTAGCGAAATCGCCTTGTTTCAACTGCGAGAGATTGAACAAGCCACGTGCCAAGGTTGCGTGCGAAGGCAAGTAAAGAAGCGGGGTTTGATAATCGTTCCAAAATTCGATAAACTTAATCAAGAACACCGTACCGATTACCGTGATTACCATCGGCAACGCAACTTGCACTAAAACCCTAAGTTCCGATGCGCCGTCTACGTATGCCGCTTCCATATAGTCGTTCGATAAACCCTTAAAGGTTGCGTGGAAGATAAGATAGTACATACCAAGGAAATTGAATTTCTGGATAAAGTTACCTATCATAGTATCGAATAGACCCAATTTGGTTAAAATTTGCATTTCCGAAGGGGCAGACCCTACAATGGGCAATACCATAAGTACGATAACCAAAACGTTGATGAAACGGCTGAACTTATAATCGAATTTCGCCGTCATATACCCTACCACGCAAGGTACGAGCGCTTGAATGAGTGCCGAACCTACGGCATAGAGCAACGTATTGATAAGCATTGCGAGGAAACCGACGTGGTAACGACCTGCGTTTGGACCTGTTTGAATTGTGATTTGACAGTAGAACCCGTCCGTCACGTCGATAAAGTTGCGCCATTTCCAAGTCCAGAAGAAACCATCGGGCGCCCAAACAACGTCTTCCAAAAATTCGTCGTAAGGTTTAACCGCTGTGAAAAACGCCCACAGTAAGGGAAGTATCATCGAAACGACGTACGCAAAAAGTACAACGAAGATGATTACGTAAAATACGCGTAATTTGGATAATTTTTTCTTTAATTTTTTCATAAAATTATTCATCGTTTTTACCCCCCCTTATATTGTTTTAGGCCCTAATTTTTCCAAGCCCTTTCTCAACAAAAGCGTACAAGGTGCCGCTATCAACGACAAGCAAATACCCATCGCCGCGAGATAAGGGTATTGGATATGCGTGGCTTCTTTCGTCTTTACATACATATAATAACCAAAAGTATTATATTTAGGCGGAGCGCCTGCGCCGTAGAAGTTAAACAGGTTGTATTGACCTGTAAACATTGCTGCAAAGCCGACTACAACGATCGTTACGAACGTGGGCCAAATCAAGGGAATTGTTATATGTATCATTTCCTTAAACGGGGTAATCCCGTCCAATTCCGCCGCTTCCACGACGGAATCGGAAATACCGTTCATTGCACCCAAATACATCATCGTACTTGTACCAAAGCCCGTCCATATATTGAAGAATACAACCATCCCAAATTCTGTTTTTTGATTTGCGAGCAAGCCTAACATTTCGTTTCCCGTTACCGCTTCGTAAAAACCGGGGATTGCACGGTTTACGAAGTATTTATAAACGACAACGATAATCAATGCGCTCAAAATATGCGGCAAGTACAAAATCGTCTTGAACGTTCCGCTCATCGGCTTTTTCTTATATAAATAGAAAGAAAACGTCAAGCCCAGCGGCGTACCTAACAACAAACTAAACGCATACATTACAAACGAGTTCTTTACAGATGCTTTCAAGGACGGAATTTCGCCCACGTCCGTAATTACCTGTTTGAAGTTCTTTAAGCCAAAGAACGCATACTTATTCAAATCAAAATCCCATGTTTGGAAAGCAAGCTTGATGGAGTTCGCGTTTACGCATATCCAAAAAATGATAAACTGTATAACGGGAAGCGCCATCATTGCAATATAGAACGCCAGCTTCTTTCTTGCACCGATTTTTTTACTTGATTTTCTATTTACTGTTTTTTCCATACTCAAACGCCTTCCGTAAAGTATCTACCGTATTTCGAAGTCCAATCATTTTTCTTAATCCATTGTCCTTCGAAATATTCCGCAGCGGTTATATTGTCAAGGAACCCTCTAAACGGCGTGTTGTACTCGTCGCCGAGAACTACCGTTGTGTGCATATAGTGCGTCAAATCCATTTCGTTTTCGATAACCAAGCGGTTTTTGGAAAGCGTAGGCACGATTGTAGCTTTTTTACGCATCGTCCAGCAGCTCTTTGCGAAGGAATCCAAGCCAGCTTCCTGTTCGGGCAACAACTCGTAATTAAGACCTTTTGCAACACCAGTTGTCGTCGTAAATTCACGCAAAGATTCGTCCGTGTAGCAGAAGCTTACAAATTCCTTTGCAAGTTTAACCTTGCTTGCGTCTTCTGCAATATTTGCATTGACGAACGCATACGATTTCATTACGTCGGTAAGGATAGGTTCTTTTGCACCGCTTACTCTATCGCTTTCGTTGACAGCCGTAGGCATAGGCATCCAAGCAAAGTTTCTATTCTTCGCGCGGTCGCCGTAAGAGTTAATCGAACGTTGATATGCGGGTTTCGCTTCGTTCCACCAATAGTTACCGTCGATAATCATACCAATCGGTTGATTTTTGAGGGCCGAACGGATAAATTCTTCTTGCGAGTCATATTGCGTAAACGAGCTGTCGTTGTTGGAAAGTTTATACGCATAAGAGTCAATCTTATCGATGATTTTTTCCAAAACTTGATAACCGTAATATTTGCCTGCGAGTTGTTTTACGTAATAACCGTTATCGTTGTTGATAACCATTTTCGTCTTCGTAGGCACGCCGTTGTTAAAGCCCGTAATAACTTCTACTTGCTTATTATTGCTGTCGTACGAATAAGGAAGTGCAGCCGCTTCCGCGCCACCGATAGACGCGGCAATAGCCTCTACAAGGTATTCGCAATATTGCGTAGATTCGCCCGGCCATACAAAAGGCGTAATACCCATACCAGACATCTTTTCGCAAAGCTTCAAGAATTCGTCAAGCGTTGCAGGCAACCCGTCGTCGTAGTCGCCAAATTTACCGTTCGGTCCGCTCGACTTCGCGTCCGTTTTGCTAACGATGAAACCGTCGTTCCCATTATTTTGGTTCTTTGCAAAGAAAAGGAAGTTATCGGTAAATACGTCTACGTTATAAGAAACGCCACGATACGCTTCGTAGTGCGGAATTGCGTAATATTTTCCGTTGAACGCGGTAAGCGCGTCTTTTCTGTCTTGATTCATTTTAGAAAGAATCGTCTTCGATTCCGACGTTTCCGGACCCGTCTTTGCAGGCGCGTTGACAACGTCCGACAAATCTAAAAGTTGGTTTTGCATTACGTATGCGTTATACGTCAACGCTTCGTTAAAGTATACGTCGTAAGTATCCGTGGGAAGCAATAAATAAGCGCCATTAACGGTATATTCCAAATTGGGAATAATCTGTACGCCAGTCGTTTTGCCATTATCAAAACTTACGTCTTTATACGCTTCTTCAAAACGAGCAATCACTTTTTCCAACCATTCGCCACCGATACCGCCTTGCAAGTTCGCAACGTATAATTGCGCTTTGGTATGGTCGATGGTGATATTACTGTTACCACCGTTACCACCGTTACCACCATTACCACCAAGTCCGTCGTTGGTACCGATACGGCCACAACCCGCGCCAAACACCACCGTGGACGCGCAAAGCGTGGAAAGCCCAACTGCCAGCAACTTCTTCATAAAACGTGCATTTTTCTTCATACATTCCTCCTAAAAAAATGTTTTATTTTTTTTATTTTAATTTTTTCGTTTAATAATTTTGTGCGGTTCAATTTCATTACACCTCACAGGGGAACTCCCCTGTTTTTCATTCTTGACTTTTCTTTATCTGCCCGAGCATACGCGCAAAGTTCACACCCATCATAACGTGTCCAAATGCGGAAGGATGCAAGATGTCCGCGCTCAAATAATAGTCTTTGTCTAAAAGTTCGTGTCCGTCAAAAACGACGGTGTTTTTATACTTGCTTGCGTGTGATAGTATTATAGAACGGGTATTTTCATAATACTGTTCGTATGGCTCACTCGCGTCGCTAACGTCGCTTAATCCTTTGATGGGAGTCATTAAATACAACGTTTTTTCAGGGAACGTCTCCGCAAACGTATCAATGACTTTTCCTACCCGTTCTTCTATGACTTCCAAAGGTCTGTTCGCGATGTTCGTCCCAAGCTCTAAATACGCACAATCGAATTCTTCTTTTAATAGAAATTCCAAAACACTCTTTTCACAAAAGCACCCGCCAGCAAGCGCTTTATTTTTCATTTCTATCCCCAAAATACTCGCCGCGACTTCTATGTAATTGAGGGTAACGAACGGTGTCCCGCAGCCTTGGGATATAGACGATCCGTATACGAGCATGCGCGGAACGTACTTCTCTTCAGGCTTTCGGTATTCCCCGTCCGCTTGAAAATCGTTCAAAGTTATCGGCTCGTCCGATTCGGGAACAATTCGCCATAAATTCATTGGATAACGGTTACAGGATTTTTCCTTAACCCCAAACGCATCCGCCCTTTTTACCGCCTTAAACGTGTTTTTCCCTGCGCTCAACTTATAATAGCCTATTTGATAATCGCCCACAAAAACCATTACCGTAATCGGTTTCGTACCGCTTAACGTAACGCTAATCGTATCGCCGTCGTATAAGCAACGGATTTCTATCCCGATACAAACGCGAGCGCTATATTGGTGCCCGACATACGTATTTGTCCAAGTGCCGTCTTGCGCTTTTTCAGGAACACCTAAAGTATCGATAACTTCCTTCGGGTAGCGGAAAAGCGTCAATCCTTCTTTCGATTCTCGTATTTCCGTAACTCCGTAGAATTGGAGATTTGTTACATCCATTTTTCCAACTCCTTATCGATTAAGCTTTTCCCCTGACGGAGAAGGCAAATTTTCTTTTACCCCCGTTGGTTCGCCAAAAACAGGATAACCGTCTTTGTCAAAGCCTATCTTTTGTATGCAAGTATAACGGTCCACTTCTTCGCGCTTCGGATTCGATTGCAATAGACAGTGATAGGTAATCCATAATTCTTTCCCGTCGGGAGAATTAAAGAATGCTGCGTGTCCAACCCCGTATACGCCGTTTCCTTTTACAAAAACGGGCTTATCGTGTTTTTTCCAATTCTTCGGTTCGCAAATTTCGCCACCCGTGAATTCTAAAAGTCCCAAGCAATAATCGTCCGACCAGCAACCGTTTGCCGAATAAACGATGAATAACTTTTCTCCGTTTTTCACAAAGAACGCACCTTCGTTAATCGCGTCGTTGCCCGAATATCCTTCCACTTCTTCCCAATCGAAATACGGCTTTGCTATAACGGCAAGATTATCGGTAAACGTAAGCGGGTCTTTCATCTCCCTAATCACGAGAATTTGTATGCCGTCGCTGTCCACTTCCGAATAGCAAATATACTGTTTCCCGTCAATTACCGTCGACGTAGGGTCTATTGCGAAAATGGAAACGTCGGGCTTTGAACCAAATTCGAACCCATCGAACGGGTCTTCCGTTTTAGAACGTAAAATCAACAATCGTTTCGTATCCCACGGGTTATCAGAATTGACTTCTCTACAGCTCGTGTATACGTACCAGCGATTCCCAATCTTGTACATTTCCGGCGCCCACAACGGCCCGAACACATCCGCTTCGGGACATACGTAAACGTCTTTACTGTCCCCACCACGAAGAATATCGTCTATGTTTTTAGAACGGTATATCGTCAACGTATCGCATTGACAAGACGCCAAAAAATAGTAATATTCCGTCTTATCGTCGTAAACGATATATGGGTCCGAAAAGTTTTGCATCGACAACGGATTTTTATACATAACGCTTCTCCTTAAATTAAAATTTACTATACCAAAAAACGGTAAGAATTTGTGTACTTAAACGTCTTAAGACATAAAACGAGATTATAATCCAATCCCCATATATAATTATAGAAGCAAAATAGCATTAAATCAATGCACAATCCATTTTCTTGAGCATATTTTTAGCATTATTTAAGTTAAAAACCGTCCCATTTTCCATATCTTGGAATAATAAACACTCTCACCACGTTATCACTTTTCTAACATTTTCATCTGTACAAACTTTGCCAAAAAACAACAAAAACACGACACTTTTCCTTTTTCATACGCTTGTTTTTCTATCAAAAACAAAAAAAACAAGTACGCTTTTGGGCATACTTGCTTTTTTGTATTATTTCATTTTTTCGTCAATACCTTAACATTTTGCGTCTGCAAAATAGCAGGACGAATCGCACAAAATTTTTTAACTGTTTTCTATACTCGACGAACGTTCTTCTCGCACCGTTTGTACGCCGTTTATCTGCTCGCCACAAATATACGTGTCTTAGCGTAACGGAAGCCTAAAACGCACGTTCCATTTTTTAGGCCATAAAGGAAATGCTGTATACGTATTTCCATTGGTTTGGAGTAGCATAAAAATTAAACACAACGACAACCGCCCCTGCCCCAAAATCTTTGATAGGTATTTCAGGAATCGTGGGATGCATATTTTCAGCCAACTTTTTCAAACTTTGAGGGACGTCCGACATTTCAGCAATTTTTTTGCAAATCACCATCAACCCCGCTACGTTGGGAGTATCGTTTACACAAAGTTTCACCGATTCCAACGCGGAAATAGGAGTCATTACCATTTTCCCATTGACTTTTTCAAAGTGACAATCAAAGAATCGCAATGATTGTTCTACAAACTCAAAAATTCTCTCACGACGAACAACGTCCCCTGAAGATTCCAAATATTTCAACATCATATAGGAGATTTCCAACATACCATTATAATGATACCTTATAAAGGTATTACACGGCTCCCCGACAGGTACGTTATCGCCGTTTTCCCTATATCGCATCCCTTGTGCATCCTTAAATCCATAATTTGGATTAGCATACAATCCAAAATATGATATCGTTTAAGGAATCAATATACCGTCGTGTCCAAAATATGTATTACAACGAAAACGAGAAACGGGAACAATATTAAGGTACATATCAAGCATTGGCGCCATAGAATCATAATCGCCCGTATGTAAAAGATACCAATATATAATCCGTGTGTTTTGAGTCCAATACGGCGCGCCCCATCTCCGCGCATCGTAATTCCCCGGAAAATCCTGCATTGTACCGGCTGTAAAAAGTGAACCGTTAAATTTTATCGGCGCCTTTCCCCTATCCGCACAACGCGTAATATAACGCTGGTATATAAATGCCTTTGCTACAAGTTCGGCTTCATCATCGCCTTCTGCGTAAATATAGGCTTCTTTCCAAAATTTTTGCCAACTTTGTACGTTGTCAACGTAGCTTTTTTCACACGCATCGCCATAATTATCATACAATACATCTAATACATCCGCAAATTTAGAAAATTCATCCGTAAACTCCGTTTCCACCAATATGGAAACATTGATTTGCGTTGATTTTTTAGCATTTAAGCCGTCGCCGTACGCAATCATATTAGGAGAATATAATCCCGCGCTAAACGTACGACCTAACAAAGGGTCTTTTTCGCGTCCGATATACCCTTCCATATCTTGATTTTTTAAGGAAAATTCATAACAACTTTGATTATTCCTATGAATCTGCGCCACCCCACCCTTAGGCGTAAGAGTAATTATATCCGCACTTTCGATGATATTTGATACGCCAAAACGCATAAAATAATTTGAAAAATCATCTTTAGGGTCTATCGGCTCGCTACGATAATTGACAAACTCTATTTGGGCATCTACGGGCTGTTCCGTATCCAATGAAAACCGAATACAGGGTGCAAACGCATCCACGTATACCCGTAAAAAGTTGTTTCCGCAAGAGATATCTAACGTGCCGTTGGCAATACTCAAATCAAAATGCGCCCCACCAGCAAAAGGATTCGGTTGCATTTTCAAAACCGCGTGAGCAGGTTTCAATAAACGATACAATTCGCTCCAAGAATCGGTTTTGGAAACAAGCACGTGAATGTCGCTTTCCTTGGACAACCATACGTTTGCACCAATATCCCCGTTCCCTATCGGCAAGGATTGCATAGCGTCGTCCATTACCCCAAAATATTTGAACGCGTAATCGTGTATTTTCTCAATATCCATAAACTCTCTCCAACGGTTTTCATCGTTTTCTTCCTTGCCGTTCCACTTATATAAAGCAATATGGAAATATAGACTCATTATAAAGTGTCATTAGCATTAAATCAAGACACAATATATTCTTTCCAGAAAAAATTTTAGCATTATTTGATTAAAAACAAAACGTAGTGCCAGTAATTGGGAATATAAACCTGTAGCCTGACAATCCTTGCCAAAAAAAATTATGATAATATTTGAAAAATCTAATTGACAAGCGAGTTGTTCTTTGCTAAAATAGAATTAAATTAGCATAATACACGCATGTTTATTGACTGTTTTCGCTCAAATTAGCACAAAAGGAGCTTTTATGAAATTATTTTACTTTACGCATAAATCCATACAGCACGAGCCTGCAATTCCTAATTGCCTTTTGACTTTTTACGAATTAACCTGTGTATTTAACGGTTCCATCGATTATTATATCAACAATAAAAGAATCACGTTAAAAGCTGGGGATATCCTCTTTGTACGAAAAGGCTTTAAGCGACAACGCCCTGTCGCTACTAACTGCCATTTCGTCTCTTTTAACTTTTACGAAGAAGAACATTACGATTATTTCGAGTTACCTCTGTATATCAAAAGCGGTATTACGAAAGAAATTCAATTACTCTTAACGGCGTGTATTGAAATGCACTCGCAAAGAGCCAATAACGACGATGACGATAGATTACAGTTGCTTTGCCTTTGCATTCTTAAACAATTAAAACTCAATTACGACACGTCCAATTACAGCAATCTAACCAAGCAAATCACGCATTATATCCACTCGCATTTAACGGAAAAAATCACCTTGGAAGACATTTCACGATTGGTATTTTTCTCTCCTTCTCATTGTTCCCTTGTCTTCAAAAAAGAAATGGGAAAAACGATTATAAACTATATTCTCGACGAAAAAATTAAGCACGCAAAAAAATTAATCCATGAAAATATGCCCCTAAAAACCGTCGCACAAACGCTTGGGTTTGAAGATTATAATTATTTCTCACGCACCTTTAAGAAACGGGAGTCTATTACTCCGTTACAATATAGGCAATTAGTTTATTCTATTTAATTACCTTCTATATTTATACGAAACAAAAAGGGAAAACCTCCCCTTCAACAAGTATTATTGATAATAAAAAAGCTATCCATAAGCCAAACGCTTTTGGATAGCTTTTTAATTTTTACTTTGTGGGAATTCACTTTTTTTGTAAAACGGGCATTTCCGTTATGCGTAACGACGTCGCGCCATACGGTTGCAGGCTTTTTATCTCTTCCCGCTGACAAATCGTGCTTTTGGGGTATCTTGCAGCAACGTATCTGTGTCCGTCTTCTTCCCCAAAATCGATTTTATACATCTTCGTCTCTATTTTTAACGGCGGATTTTTGCAATCAAACGCACGCGTATACTCCATTTCCTTTACCTGATAATCGGCATCCTTTATAAACGCATACCCCCAATCTTCGTCAGGATATAAATTGTAATCGCAATACGGATATTTTCGAATTACGCCGTTTCTTTCATACTCTACCCGTTCTCTACGCTCTTTTATCGGCAAAGTAAACAGCAACGAACCGTATTTCAACGCGTACATACCCCCTTGTCTTCCAATTAACGTAGGCGTCGATTGTACGTTTACCGAGATTTCCGTATCCCCTAAAGGAATCTCTTTCAGCAAGCACCCGTCATGCAATTCCGCCGCTTCCGTTTGGTATTGCACTCCTTTGGG
>JAZRRB010000243.1:0-2999 GCA_045650385.1 Candidatus Scatosoma sp.
ATGGCTACGATCCGACTTATCGTATTGAGAAAGATACCATGGGGGAAATGCAAGTCCCCGCAGACAGATATTGGGCAGCGCAAACGCAAAGAAGTTTCCAAAACTTCCGTATCGGCGACGAAGTAATGCCCCGTGAAATCACGAAGGCGTTCGGCGTATTGAAAAAGGCGGCGGCGCTTGCGAACTGGAAACTTGGAAAGCTTCCCGAAGAAAAGAAAGACGCTATTTGCGCGGCTTGCGACGAAGTGATTTCGGGTAGCTTGAACGGTCACTTCCCGCTTGTCGTATGGCAAACGGGTAGCGGTACGCAATCGAACATGAACGCAAACGAAGTTATCGCTAACCGCGGCAACGAAATTGCGGGCAAAAAGCTTTTGCACCCTAACGATGATATCAATAAGAGCCAAAGCTCCAACGATACCTTCCCTACGGCAATGCATATTGCGGCAGTGGTTGCTATCGAGGACAATCTCTTCCCTGCTATGGATACGCTTATTGCAACGCTCAAACGTTTGGAAGCGGAAAACGAAGGCATTGTTAAGAGTGGTAGAACGCATTTGCAAGACGCAGTTCCCATCGCATTCTCGCAAGAAATCAGCGGTTGGAGAAACATGGTCGAAAAGACGAAAGGGCAACTTATCCTTGCGCTTGACGGCTTGAAAGAACTCGCGCTCGGCGGTACGGCGGTAGGTACGGGCTTGAACGCTCCCAAAGGCTTTGCGGAAGAAGTAGCGGTGCAAGTAAGCGAGCTTACGGGCAAGAAGTTTATTACGGCGGAAAACAAGTACCATGCGTTGACCTCGAAAGACGAACTCGTATTTGCGCACGGCGCACTCAAAGCGCTTGCTTGTAATTTGATGAAGATTGCCAACGACGTAAGATGGCTTGCAAGCGGTCCTCGTGACGGGCTTGGGGAAATCTTTATTCCCGAAAACGAACCCGGTTCTTCGATTATGCCCGGCAAGGTTAACCCGACGCAATGCGAGTCGATGACGATGGTTGCCGTACAAGTTATGGCAAACGACGTGGCGGTAGGCGTAGGCGCATCGCAAGGCAATTTCGAACTCAACGTATTTATGCCTGTTATCATTTATAATTTCTTGCAATCGGTACGTTTGCTTGCAGACGGTATCGTATCGTTTGAAAAGAACTGCGTAACGGGTATTAAAGCAAATAAAGAAAAGATGCATCACAACCTTTATAATTCGTTGATGCTCGTTACGGCACTCAACCCGTATATCGGTTATGAGAACGCGGCAAAGACGGCGAAAAAGGCATATAAGGAAAACATTTCCTTGAAAGAAGCTTGCGTGGCGCTCGGTTTCTTGACGGCGGAAAAATTCGACGAAGTATTCCGTCCCGAAGAAATGGCATATCCGCAAAAATAAAACACTTGTAAAAAGGTGGCAAACAGTATGAAGATTAGTTACTATCCCGGCTGTACGCTCAAAACGAAAGCGAAAGACCTCGACGTGACTGCACGTCGTTGCGCGGAAGCGTTGGGCGTAGAGATGGAAGAAATTGAAAATTGGCAATGTTGCGGCGCCGTATATAAAATGGGTACGGACGAAATCGCAACCAAACTCTCGGCGGTACGCGCGCTCGATTACGCGAAACACCACGGCGGAAAATTGCTTACGCTTTGCTCCGCTTGTCATAACGTTATCAAACGTGCTAACGAGGATATGAAATCGAACGAGGATATACAGCTGCGCGCAAACAACTATTTGAAATTGGACGAGCCGTATAAAGGCGAAACGGAAGTATTGCATTATTTGGAAATGCTGAAAAACGTCGTCGGTTTCGATGCAATCAAAAAAGCGGTGGTAAAGCCTTTGAATAGAAAAATCGGCGCATATTACGGTTGTCTTTTGCTCCGTCCCAGCGGCGTGATGGCGTTTGACAATCCCGAAAATCCCACGATTATCGAAGACTTTATCCGTGCTATCGGCGGTACGCCCGTTGTGTACCCGTTTAGAAACGAGTGCTGTGGCGCGTACGTGTCTTTGAAAAATAGCGAACTTCCGAAAGAGAAGAGCCGCAAAGTGCTTTCGAGTGCGAAAGAAAAAGGCGCGGAAGAAGTGATTACCGCTTGTCCGCTTTGCCTTTACAACTTGCAAGTAAACGGCGATAACATTTTGCCTGTAAAATACTTTACCGAGCTTCTCGCGGAAGCGTTGGGGGTGGAACAATGACGAAAGAAGAACGCATTGATAACATGAAAAGATTGAGCGGCACGGACGTAAGAAAGTGTATGAAATGCGGCAAGTGTTCGGGTAGATGTCCTGCATTTAAGGATATGGATATCAAACCCCACCAATTCGTGTCGATGCTCGAAAGAGGAAAAATTGACGAACTGCTCGCCTGCGATGCAATTTGGAACTGCCTTTCCTGTATGGCATGCGTAGAACGTTGTCCTCGTGGCGTTGCGCCTGCGGCGGTTGTGGAAGCGGTACGCGATACCGTGGTACGCATGCAAGGCAACAACGGTATCAAAGCAGAGGAGATTCCGCCTATCGTAGACGAATTTATCCCTCAACAGCTTTTGGTCAGCGCATACAGAAAGTATAACAAATAACGATAAAAAATCTAAAAAAAGAGAGTAAATAACATGCAAAGAATAGGTGTTTTTATTTGTTGGTGCGGTAGCAACATTTCAGCGACGGTAGACGTCGTAAAGGTTGCGGAAGTCATGAAAAACGAACCTGGCGTCGTGTATTCCGCAAACTATCAATATATGTGCTCCGAAAACGGACAACAACTCATCAAACAGGCGATTAAAGAACACAACCTTACGGGTATCGTAATCGGTTCTTGCTCGCCGAGAATGCACGAAGCTACCTTCCGTAAAGCGGCAGAGGCGGCAGGTCTTAACCCGTACATGGTAGAGGTTGCAAACATCCGTGAACATTGTTCGTGGATTCATAAAGATATCGACGAAGCGACGGAAAAAGCGGTAATTCTCGTGCGCACGGCGATTGCGAAAGTAAAACTCAACG
>JAZRRB010000244.1:0-1991 GCA_045650385.1 Candidatus Scatosoma sp.
ACCGCTTGGCCTCCGACTTATCTTGTTTGGTGGTAAAAGGCAATTTCGCCAAATCTTTCAGCGTTTTAATATCTTGCGGTTTTACCCCTTTCTCATCCATTTTCGCGCGGTAATAAGGCACTTTATCGTACACCCTTTGCACCGTTTCTTGCAAACGTGCAAGCTGTAATGCCTCCATTTCCGCCCTTGAAAACGTTTCTTCTTTCGACCAAATCATATCTCTTTCACTTCCTCTTCTTCCTTATCCTCAAACGCCGCTTGCACTTGCGTTTCAGGCGCTTTTGTAAACAAACTTACCATTACCGTAACAATCAGCGAGAACGCCATACAAATAACGCCAATCATCGGGGAACAATTAATACCGTCCTGCAACGCTTTGCCAAACGAGCAAACCCAGCCATTTTTATCGTACCCGAACACGAAAATAAGCGTTATTGTTAATACGAGCGAGCCGATAATCGAACTCCATACCGCAGGACGGCTAACCTTCTTCCACAAAAGCCCCAATACGTACGGCCCGATAAAGCAACCTGCCAACACGCCCCAACTCAAACCCATGAGATACGCTATGGCGGCAATTTGGAAAACTTCGTTCAATACCGCAAGCACGACGGAAATAGTAACGAATATCAAACAAAGAATTTTCATCGTCCAATTCACCCGTTTATCCGACGCGTTGGGGTTAATCTTGCCCTTGTAAATATCCACGGCTACCACGGATGCGGAAGCAAGCGAAACGGACGAAAGCGTAGACATGCTCGCCGATAACACAAGCACCGCAAGCACGCCAATCAAGCCCGTAGGGATAACGAGTTTTATCATCGTAGGAATAATATTATCACCGCCAACGCCCATCGTTTCGGGGAAATATGCCGCAAGCGCGCCCGTAAAATACGCACCGAAACCAATGATAAGCGCAAACAACGTACTAACGATTGTGCCTTGCATAATCGCTTTTTTATCGCGCACGGCGTAATATTTATGTATCGTTTGCGGCAACGCCCAAACGCCGAACGACGTCAACAAAACCAACGATAACAGGGATACCGTATTGCCGTACAAACCCGTATTCGAGCTAGAAAAAGTAAACCAACCGAGTTCGCTACTGTCCGTAAGCTTACTCAAATCCCAATTCACGTTGCCATGATTCATAAAACAAATGACCATCGCCACTACGCCAATGAGCATGATAATGCCTTGAATAAAATCGGAAAGAGCCGTAGCAAAATACCCCCCGAAGAACAAGTAAAGCGCCGTGAGTGCCGCAAGCGCCACCATGATTATCCAACCGGGAATACCGAATACAATCCCGAAAAGAGAGCTGAGCCCATTATATACCGATGCGGAATAGGGAATTAAGAACAAGAAGATAATTACCGCAGAAACGAGTTTCAAACGTTTGCTACCGTATCGCTTTTCGAAAAATTCCGGCATGGTTTTCGCGGAAAGACGCGTCGTCATCTTTTTCGTGCGTTTGGCAAGCACCAGCCAAGCAAACAGCGCGCCGATAATCGCATTGCCGATACCAATCCACGCCGCCGCCAAACCGTATTGCGAACCGAATTTTCCTGCGTAACCAATGAAAATAACAGCAGAGAAATACGTCGTACCATAAGCAAACGCCGTCATCCAGCCGTTAAGCCCCTTTTTGCCTGCCAACAAAAAGTCGTTTACCGAACTGGAACGATTACGTGTATAGATGGCGATTCCTACCATGCTAAGCGCATATAACGCCAAAATTATATAATCCAAAACCATGTTTTCTTATTCCCTTTTTTATTTGTTTTCTTGATATCGGCACAAAATTCAATCGATTTTTGTGATTATATTGTATTATAGCACATTCTATCCCACATGTCAACCGAACGGCGGCACGGAATAACATTTATAAAAATAAATATCCCCGCGTGAAAACGCGGGGTATTCCATATGCGGGCGAAGCCCTATGCTACCAGCCACCCTCTACAAGGGTATTGAGGTCTGCCATTTGC
>JAZRRB010000245.1:0-3523 GCA_045650385.1 Candidatus Scatosoma sp.
CTTTCAATGCTTGCTACGGCAAAATCTGTCATAAGCTTTGCGCCGTTATCCATTGCGTTTCCGATTGCCGCGATCGACAATTCATAAGGGCAAACGATACCGCCCGTGGGCGCATACAACGCGGCTAAGGCTTCATCGGAAATATTCTTTTCCATTGCGCGCAAACGAGCTTGGTCGATAATTTCCAAACCAACCACGCCGTTTTTCTCGCCACGATCCTTCAAAGCGGAAAGCGTTTGAATTTCCTCTTCGGAAAACGCCACGACAAGCGAACCATTGCGACGGAATTTTACACCAAGCTCCGCGCAAACGCCCTCCATCATTTTGTTGCCTTCCACGTTGAATTTTGCCTTCAAGCTACCAATCGGCGCGTCATAGCCGGCATGCACGATACCGCTATTTGCCTTACTTGCTCCCATGCAAACGTCATGTTCTTTTTCCAACAGGCATACACGCAATTTATATTTCGACAATTCTCGTAAAACGAGTCCGCCAACTACGCCTCCGCCAATAACAATTACGTCAAACATTTTTTCTCCTTTACTTTGTTTGATTTTTTGTGTTTATATATGAAATATATTTTACCACCGTAAACACGGTTTGTCAATATTTGGCGAAGAAAACGACAATCAATCAAAATCGATTCTATTTTCGCTCTTTTTTTGTTCGTTTTCTTTTCATTTTGTTTTCTTTTTTTGATTTTGACTGACAATTCCCCTAATTTTGGGTTCAATTTTTTAAGATATTCTTGTTAAAACTCTAAAATCAACCTAAACGCGAAAAAATGATCGTTTTTGATTATTTATCATTTTTAGAGCCACATATTGACTGCGAACAATCAACATGGTATAATTTTATATATAAATATTGTATATTAACATGTACAACAATTTATACTAACTTTTGAGAAGGATAAATTTAGTTGCAATAATAATTTACCGCAACAAAAGAGGCGCAAATGATTAAAAACGAACGTCAACAAGAAATATTGGACATATTAAAGCGTTGCAACTATGTGAGCGTAGAGCAGCTTGCTAAAATGACTTATTCGTCGCCCCCTACGATTCGACGCGATTTGAACTATTTACAAGAAATGGGCTACTTGACGCGAAACCACGGCGGCGCTACTTTGCCCTTAAATCCGTATTCTTTTATCCCTTCCGACCTTCGCGCGAAGCTGAATACAAACCAAAAGAAAGCCGTGTGCCGCGAAGCCGCAAAACTCATAAAAGACCACAGCATTATCTTTCTTAACGAATCTTCAACCGTTCAATATTTGATTGAATTCATTAAAGATTTTAAGGATGTTACGGTTATCACAAACAGTTTAGCGGCATGCGAAAAGTTAAATAATTACAACATAGATTTTTATTGTGCAGGTGGACATATCACGCACGCAAACTGCTTTACAGGAATTCAAACGGAAAAATTTATACGTCGTTTTAACGCCGATATTTGTTTCTTCTCTTCCCACGGCATATCCAAAAACGGTATCGTCATGGAAAACAGCAAAAACGAGCCTTTGATCACTTCCGCCATGATTGAACAATCCAAGCAATCAATTTACCTTTGCGACGAAAGCAAAGTAGGACGTTTTGCAAACTATAATATAACGACCATAAACTCTATTGACCAGATTTTCACAACAGCGTCCCCCGACATATTCAACGTTGAGGACAAAGATAAAATAATTCAAGTTTCCGTAATGAAATAATTCAATCATTTTAATTTTATAGCAACAGCGCGCTTTATAATTGAAAGCGCGCTGTTCGTTTTCGCTCAACAAAAAAAGATACGCCCATTTCCAAAAGGAAAGAAAGGCGTATTTTTTATTACAATATTATATTATACTATACTATCGTTTTTACAAAAGCGTACTTATCCATCAATTCCTCGCTCTTGCCGTCCACCCAAGAACCTTCGCGCTCAAAGGTATTTTTCGTTACAAAAAGGCGTTCTTGTTCCAAGGCATGGAAAGGCCCTAAAAGATTTCTTGCCCCTACCGTTAGCGTAATCTTTACCTCGTTTGTCCCCTTTTGCAAGTAATTGGATATATCTAAACTGTTTTCAAACATCAATTTTCCTGCCAATTTTCCGTTAATTTCCACTTCAATAAAGTGAAAACGCTTATCGATAAACAATGTGCAATCCGTATCTTCAACCTCTAACGTTTGCCGCAAAACGATATCGCCTGTAAAGAAAGGGAAACCGTCCGTTATCAAACAATTCACCTGCTTTTTCTGTTTACCGATACGGAAATTATCCCCAAGCAACACGTCTTCACGATTACCTTGCGTAAATTCCCCAAACACACCAAAACCGCCCTTCAAATATACTGCTTCAACATTAGAATCTAACGCAAGACAATTTTTTAAGCCTTCGGTTACGTTTTCCCCAAATAAAGTTTCGTAAACGCGTTCGCTTTGATAATAATCCGCTACAATTACAATCTCGTTATGTCCTTTTTGCAAGGCGTGTCCCACGTCGTAAGCCAACAGTTTTCTTTCCACGTTCGATACGCCGCAAGAATACACTTTTTCTCCGTTTGCATATACGCAAAGCGTATGCGAATCTTCCGCCAAAAGCATACAATCTTTTGGCAAAACGTCTACCTCAAATTCGTATTTCAAATAAACCTTTCCTGCGTATCTTTTTTGAAGCAATTCATTAAACACGCCCAAATGATGCAATTTATCCGAATACGTAACCCCATCAAGCGAATAACGTAAAAAATCCAACGTTAAATAATTGGGTACTCCATGCAAAACCTCGAACGTCTCCCCAAGTTTTAACAACTTCTTTTCCGTCTTTTCCTTGGGCAAATCGTTTGAAATATACAACAATTTGGATTCGCCTTTTTCCAACGTAACAAGGGTAGCTACCGTCGTATATTCGTCCTTCAAAATATCGTAAAATTGAAAAGATTGCCCTTCTTTTAACGCATACTGTAACGTTGTTTTTTCACCTAAATTAACCGCATAAATAAACCTTTTACCGTCTGCCGTCTCCCTAATCGTTCCTCTAACGGACGTTTTGTCTTGGATATAATAAGGTTGCTTTTCGATAATTTCTTCTAACGTTGTATTGCTCGTCAAATACTCGTAATCGTACGTTTCTCCTTCTAAATATTGCGGTTTTTCGTCCCACAATAAAACCTTACCGCCCGCGTTTACAAACGCGCGCAACAATCTTTCCGTACTCTTATCCATCGTGTATATTTTAGGTAAAACAATATATTCGTACGCGCATTGTCCAACGATAAGTTTCTTTCCTTCTACACGCCCGTATTTTTCTAAAATCGTTTCATCTATATAATGGTGCGGAATTTGTCTTTGCGAGAAATCTTCTATCAATTCCATAAACGGAATTTCTATGTCCTCTACGCCAAAATAGTCAGTTTCAGGAAAGCGTTTATAATCGAAATACGCGCTACGTATCGGGTGCAAAATACCGACGTTGACAAGTTCTTTACTTTCCGCCAAGATTTCCCCTAACACGGAGAAATAGTCGTTAAATTGTTTGA
>JAZRRB010000246.1:0-5789 GCA_045650385.1 Candidatus Scatosoma sp.
CTTACGGCGCAAATAGCACCGTAAGAGAGAACGCGCAAAGCTCGCGGGCGTCGTCGCTTATTCGCTACTCAAAAAAGTCTTTCTTTCTCCCTCTCGCTCCTCGTACGAACTCCTATGAATTTAGCAGTTCCCACGATTACAATGCACAGCAACACGCCACGGCTTGTTGCCGTGGCGTTTTGCTGGTGCACCGTAAGAGGTTCGAACTCCTAGCCTTCGGTTCCGTAGACCGACGCTCTATCCAGTTGAGCTAACAGTGCATATTTATTATTACTTTCAAAATGCTTATTTAGTATAGAATTTTTTTTGGTTTTTGTCAACTGTTTTTGTGCGCTTTTTCTTTCTTTTTTCTAAAAAGTTTTTATACGTTACAAAAATATAACGCGGAGGCGTTTTATCGCCTCCGCGTATAGTTCGTTATTCGTTATTATTAACCAATAGCGCTTCCGGGTTCGTCAGGGGTAACGTTACCACCGTCATCAACGATTTCCGCGGGTTTCGTTACAACCGTCGTGCCATAATCTTTCACCGTACCCGTCGTTACCAAATCAAGGTTAAGCTTGGTGTTTGCACCTTGATAAACTTTGTCGTAGCCAATGGTAAGGTCTTGACGCAAACCGGTCAACGCACCGTTTTGTACGTAGTATTTTACAATCGTTTTGATATCCATGTCTTTGATGATGTCTTGGTATGCGTACAATTCTTCCAACGTTTCCGATAAATAACGTTCGGCTTGTTCGCCGCTAAGTTCGAAACCGAAATTTGTCTTGGTAAAGTACGTATAGTCTAAATATCCGTCAGCAAAGGGAACAATGTCTTCTGCGCTGCTAAAACCAATGTTGTATACAGAACCTTTTTCCCAATTCTTAATGGTTACACCGTTTTCAACTACCTTGGCATAACAAATGATTTCGCCGTCTACTTCTTCAATATATGCGCAAATGGTTTCTGTTTTAGTGAAATTCAAATCTTCATCATCGGCCATACTTCCCATACCAGGAATTGTCATAGCGCTTTCAGAAGTGCTGGTAATGGTTTGTTCAAAATAGATTTTTCCTTCTTGGTATTTAATAAGTTGCGTCATGGTGTTACTCATGTCCATTTTCATTTCCATGCTTTGACCGCCTTGGGACGCAGTTATTAAGGTGTTCATCGTCATCGTTGTCGAGTTGGAATACGTACAGTTTTTGTATGCTTCGCTATCAAAAACGGATTCATAATAGCTCTTCGTGATTGTTTCACCCGTAACAGGGCAGGGGGAATAGTATTCCCAACGAGTTTCCAATTTAACAAGGTAAACCACAACTTTCTTTGTGTTGGACTGTTGTGTTGCCATGGGCATGTACGTTTCTTCGGCATATTCAACTTCATATTGCTCAACGCCCATAATCGTCTCGGTGGTGGGAATGTTCAACTCTGCAACTTCGGAGGAATTCAAAGCTTTTAATTTTTTAACGTTCACTACTTCTACGTCTGTATTACCAGCAATTTCCGCTTCTACGAAAGCGGTAGCAGCTTGTTCGGGCAAATCATAACCGCCGTTGGAAAGGGTGCCTTTGTACGTTTCGGATACACCGCCGATTTCGTCGATGAATTCGTTATGCGCCTTGTTTTCCGCTGCGTTGGGATCATCTTCGTCTTTACAGCTACAACCTGCGAAGAAACCGATGGTAAGTGCGCTGCTTAATGCCAAAACGCCTGAAAGAGTTCTTTTGAAAAAGTTTGCTTTTCTCATAATATTTTCTCCTTTCATTTCCCATATCTATAGGAAAGTGTATATGTATTATATCATGAGGAAGTGGTATTGTCAAGAGAATTTGTCAATATTTTTTCACAAAACGTACACATTTGTACATAGAAAAAAGACCAACCGCATAGGGTTGGTCTTTTTAAGATTTCGGTTAAATTACTCGCCTTTGAAAGGGAGGAGCGCTGCGATTCTTGCACGCTTGATAGCGGTAGCAAGAAGTCTTTGGTGCGCTGCGCAGGTGCCGGTCATTCTGCGGGGCAAAATTTTGCCGCCTTCAGAAATGTATTTCTTCAAACGGTTAACGTCTTTGTAGTCAACCGCAGCAAGCTTTTCTTGGCAGAACGCACATACCTTTTTACGAGGCGCTTTTTTGAAAACCTTTTTTACAGGTGCTTTTTCTTCCATGATATTATCTCCTTATGTCGTTAATGTTCCCGCGTCTAAATAATTAGAAGGGGATGTCCGAATCGTCATCCATCGCCTGCAACATAGGTTTACGTTTTTGCGTGGATTGACGGGGCGTATCGTCCATTTCGTCGAACGAATCACCGTTTTCTCTGGGCGAAAGGAATTCTACGTCTTGCGCGATAATGTCTACCGCCGTACGTTTTACCCCTTGATTGTCTTCGTAGTTGCGCATTTGAACGCTACCTACAACGGCAACTTTCTTGCCCTTTTTCGTGTAACGCGCAATCGATTCCGCCATCGCGCGCCAAGCGGTACAGTTGAAAAAGTCCGTTTGACGTTCGCCGTCTTGCGAAGAATAGTTACGATTAACCGCAATCGAGAAATGGCATACGGGTACGCCGCCTGCCGTTTCCGAAAGTTCGGGATCGCGCGTTAAGTTACCGATTAAAAATACTTTGTTCATTTTCGTTTCCCCGTTTATTAGTTGAGTTTCGTGATCAAACGTCTAACCACGTCTGCATCGATGCCTGCAACACGTTTAAGCTCTTCAACAACTTTACCGTCTGCTTCAAACGTCATAAGCACATAGTAAGCTTCCGTCTTGTAGTTGATGGGGTAAGCGGTTTTCTTCGTGCCCCACTTGTCCGTGGAAACAACGTTACCGTTCATCGATTTAACGATGCCCTCATACTTCGCGATTTCGGCTTCCTTTGCTTCGTCCGTCAATTCGTTATTGAGCAGATAGAGCATTTCGTATTTAGCCATACTTTTCACCTCCTGGTCTTATTCGGCATATCAAAGATATGCAAGGTTTTCACGGTTTTTTGACCGTGTAGAAATATTATATCCCATTTTCAACGTTTAGTCAATCAATTTTACGTCACTTTTATTGATTTTCGCAAGGAAAAACGAAAAAAGAGAAAAGTCGCCGCTTTTCTCTTTTTGTTGGCTGTTTTTTCTTACGGTTATTTCATAACCCAGTTAATCATGTCGATAATCGTCATTTCATTAACATTTTTGCCGTCGCCAAGAATTTTGCCTTCTTCAAGGAATTTTTTCCGTTCTTCTACCGATTCGTCTATATCAGGCGTTGTGGGATCGTCTTCAAAGATAATCATGTCGTCTTCCACCAATTTTTTCAGCGAGGACGTTTGCATGTTCGTTTGCATATTGGTAATCATTTCGTCTACGCCGTTTTTGTCTGCCGTAGAATCACTTGTTCCGCCAAGCAAGAAATACTGATCGGGCGTTTCCATATCCGTTGTGTCAGGATTATCGAAGAGGTATTTCCACATCGGTTTAATTTGCGTGTGCTCTTCGTCTTCGTATATCTTATCGGCAAAGACGTCCTTAAACGTAAGTTTTTCCATGTCTTCCGCTAAGGTTTCTACCGTGCTGTCGGAAAGGTTGGATAAAATCTGGTTGTTTTCGACGTCATCGCCAAGCAAATCTTTCAACGTGAGTTCGTTAATCAAGTTGCCTTCTTTTAACTCTTTTACCGTGCGCGGTTTTGCGCCGTTCAGCATTTGGATTTTTCCGTTTTCGTCGTATTGCCAATCCTCGGTTTCTTTGCCATAACAAAGGGCAATCATAACCCGTTCGTCCGTTTCGTCTACGTTAAGTAAATCTTTGATATACATCTTGTCGATAAGGTCGTCAGAACCGTCGCTGAGCATACCAATCGTATTTTTTTGGAATTTCACGGGCTTGGTGTATTCTGCGTCCTCAAACGCGTAATATTTATCTTCCGTTTCGTTATATAAAAGATATCTTGTTTCCGAAATTTCTTGTTCGTTTTGCGTATACGTATGCGTTAAAACAATACCGTTTTGGGGGTTATCTGCGCCCGATACGATATTTGCCGTGACGTCGTTGCCCTCGTCGTCCATTAAGACGAATTGGCTTTCTTCATTGTACGTATATTCGTAAAACACTTGCGTCATAACAACGTTGCCGTTTTCGTCCAACGTCTTTTCATAGCGATATTCCGCGCCGTAGGCAAGCATACACATTACCGCATCGTCAGGGAAACTGATGGTTATAAACGAATCGATAGGGAGCTGTTTGATTTGTTCGTTCAAATCATCGCTTAAAAATTCTTTTACGGTAAGTTTCGTTGCACCGTTGAGCATTTGCACTTCGCCGTTTTCATCCAAAGCGTAGTCCACGCCCTCTGTGCCGTAACAAATGGTATAAACGACGTCGTTTGATTCATATCCCAGCGCCTTGATAACGTCGCCAAGCGGCGCTTCGTCCACGCAAGATTTCAAATAATCGCCGAAATAAATTTCTTTATTTTCTTCTACGTCAGGCGTGCCCTCGGGTTTTACGAGGATTCTATCCATTACTTTATCGGGGTCTACCGTGATGGCATATTGCGCAAGGGTGTTTACCAAACCGCCTTCGCCGTTTTCCCCTTTGACCAATTTCCCAACAAGAGGGGAGATGGCGCTTAACGTATTGAAAGTGCCTTCACCAGCGGAAACGGTTTCCACCGCTGAAAGGGTATCACCAACAAGATCGGAAAGCGTTTTTTCTCCGTACGATTTGTCTATGTATTGCGTATAATCGATGTTCGTGTTTAAGAGTCCGTTAATCTTATCCGTAGTCTTTTCAATCGGCATTTTTGCATAGGCGTACCACCCGAAAAAGGCAACGCCGCCTATTGCCCCGAGGATACCGATGACAAAACCCAAAAGCCAAGCAACGAATTTACCGAAAAATCCGCCTTTTTTTCTTTCCTTTTTGGGTTTGACGCTCGGGTCTTGTTCGAGGTCGATATTGCGCATTTCGTCAAAATCTTTCATGCCGAGGTTCTACTCCTATATTTTTTGTCGCCGCATGGCGGCGAGAAAAGTGCTACCTTTTACATTATAAACGATAAATGGAAAAAATGCAAGTATTTCCTGCTTTTTTGTTTAACTATTTTATGGAAAAACCGTTCGAAATACGTCGAACGGTTTTTCTTGTCAGTTTTTTATTCGGATTTTTTCCTGCGCTTGATGACGGCGCAAATCGCAAAGGCAAAGCCTACGCTTGCCAAAGCGCTACTTACAGTAGATTTACAGCCTTTTTCTTCCTTGCCCGTTTCGTTGGTATCTAGTTTGTCGTTACTGGGCGGAACTTCATTTTGCGGAGGGATAGGCGTTTCGCCTTCATTGCTGCCGTTACCCTCTTCTTGGGGTGGAGTGAGCGCTTGAACGTCGTGTCCGCAAACGTCGCATTTGCCGTTCATGTCGGTATCTCTATGCGCGTCCATGTCCGTTTTATCGCCGCAAGCGCACTCGCGCCAATGCATACTGATAGAATTGCTCCACATAGGGGCGTAGTTATGTTGGTGTGTTTCTTGTTCGTTGCCGCCCTCGTTGCCTTCGTTGTCATCGCCGCCTTCGGGGGGAGTGGTAGGCGTTTCGCCTTCGTCACCTTCGTTGTTGTCGCCGCCTTCGGGGGGAGTGGTAGGCGTTTCGCCCTCGTTACCTTCGTTATCGTCACCGCCTTCGGGGGGAGTGGTAGGCGTTTCGCCTTCGTCACCTTCGTTGTTGTCGCCGCCTTCGGGGGGAGTGGTAGGCGTTTCGCCCTCGTTACCTTCGTTATCGTCGCCGCCTTCGGGAGGAGGGGTAAGCGTATAAGG
>JAZRRB010000247.1:0-5590 GCA_045650385.1 Candidatus Scatosoma sp.
TTCGCACCGATCTTATCCGCATACTTGAACTGCGCCTTAATCGACCTATCCAAATGATCGATTTCCACTCCTGCGCCGTTTTGACGAAGCTCGTTTGCAAGCGCAAACGCTTTCTTTCTACATTCCGTATCCATTCCTGCAAGATATACCATAGGCGCAGGCGCATTAGGAAATTCCACGCCCGACTGTTCCATTACCATCAGCAATCTTTCAATGCCAGCCGCAAAGCCGACCGCAGGGGTGGGATTACCACCGAGCGATTCAATCAAGCCGTCGTATCTACCGCCTGCGCAAACCGTGCCTTGCGCGCCAATCGACATAGACACAAATTCGAATACCGTACGCGTGTAATAATCCAAACCACGCACGATACGGCTATCGATTTCATACGCCACGCCAGCGTTATCCAAATGCGTTTTGAGCGCCGTAAAATGCGCGGCGCAATCCTCGCACAAATAATCGAGCATCTTCGGTGCACTCGCATTGATTTTTTTACAGTTTTCTTCCTTACAATCGAGAAGACGCAACGGGTTCTTTTCAAACCGCGTTTTACAATCGTAGCAAAGCCCTTCGATATGAGGCGCGAAAAATTCTTTTAACGCCGCGTTATATTTCGCACGGCAAGTAGGACAACCGATAGAGTTGATATACAATTTCACGTTTATCCCCAGTTTTTTCAAAAGGCTATCCGCGATAAGTATCGCTTCCGCATCCGTTTGCGCACCTTTTGCCCCGAAAATTTCCACGCCGAATTGGTGGAATTCGCGAAGGCGACCTGCTTGCGGGCGTTCGTAACGGAACGCAGGCGTGATATAATACATTTTAGCAGGCATAGCACCGCCAATGAGCCCGTTTTCGATAAACGCGCGCACCGCACCTGCCGTGCCCTCGGGTTTTAAGGTGATACTTCTATCCCCTTTGTCCTTGAACGTATACATTTCTTTCGTCACGATATCCGTCGTGTCCCCTACGCCGCGTTGAAAAAGTTCCGTATGCTCGAACGTGGGCGTACGGAGTTCTTTTACGCCGAACAATTTCGCCGTTTCGCGCGCTACGCTTTCTACGTATTGCCATTTATAGGAATCTGCGGGGAGCACGTCTTTCGTGCCTTTGGGTATGTTAATCATAATCTTTCCTTTTTATGTGATTTACAACAATATTTTCGCCTTGCGGCGAGAAACGCCTAACGGCGTTAGGAACGCAAAACTGCGTTTTGCTTTTGGGAAGGCTCTACTTGCCCTTAGGGCAACTCTTGACAGAGTGTCGTAAGGGCTTCGCCCCTACACCCCATAAGGGACCACGTCCCTTAACCCATATAAGGGTTGAGAGAAACGCGCCGCTACTTAGAGCACGTATTTCTTCAAATTTCTATCGCCCGTGAGCTTTTGCAAGTGTTCGTCCACGTACTTTCTATCGATATTCAATGTAAACGTGGGATAATCGCCGCCCGCGTTGAACGAAATATCTTCAAGCAGGTATTCCATTACCGTGTGCAAACGGCGTGCGCCGATATCCTCGCTTGTTGCATTGAGTTCTACCGATACCTCCGCAATGCGCTCGATTGCGCCTGCGTCGAATTGTAAATCGATATGATCCACACTCAAAAGCTGTGCGTATTGGAAGGTGAGCGAATTTTCCGTTTCCGTCAAAATTTTCACGAAATCGTCTTTCGTCAAGCTTTTAAGTTCCACCGACACGGGGAATCTGCCTTGCAGTTCGGGAATCAAATCCTCAATCGAAGATACGTGGAACGCACCTGCCGCGATAAAGAGGATAAAGTCCGTCTTAATCGGGCCGTATTTCGTCACCACCGTCGAACCCTCGACGATAGGCAAAATATCCCTTTGCACGCCCTCGCGCGATACGTCCGCGCCGTGCTGATTGCCTTTGCCTGCAATTTTATCGATTTCGTCAATGAATACGATACCGTCGTTTTCCGCGCGGTACAACGCTTCCGATTTAATCGCGTCGTCGTCAATAAGCTTAGAAGATTCTTCGCTGAGCACAATTTGGTACGCTTCCTTGACGGGGAATTTGCGTTTTTTCTTCTTTTGCGGCATCATATCCCCGAAGATACTGCCCAAGGAAATTGCCGCGCCGCCGGGAACAAGTTCCATCGGTTGCGTAACGTCCGCCACTTCCATTTCGATGACGAAATTATCGAAATCCCCCTTTCTCAACCCCTCTAACAGGTCGTTTTCAAAGAGTTCTTTCGCCTTTTCCCCTTTTTCCGTTTTCTTGGCTTCCGCAAGCGCTTGCACAATGCGTTTTTCCGTCGCTTTCGTCGCTTTGGCTTTTACTTCTTCTTCCTTTTCCGCTTTAACAAGTCTATAAGCGCACTCCGCCAAATCGCGAATCATGCCCTCTACGTCCTTGCCCACGTAACCCACCTCGGTGTATTTCGTCGCTTCTACCTTGACGAACGGCGCTTTTACAAGCTTGGCAAGACGTCGAGCTATCTCCGTTTTACCTACGCCCGTAGGTCCTTTCATGATAATATTTTTCGGCGTGATTTCCTCACGGATTTCCGTGGGAAGTTGTGCGCGGCGATAACGGTTTCTAAGGGCGATTGCCACCGCTTTTTTCGCCTCGTCTTGGCCGATAATGTATTTGTCTAAACGGTATACGATTTGTTTGGGTGATAAATCCATATTACGCCTCCTTCTTTTCGCCAACCGTTTCCAAACGGATATTGTCGTTGGTGAACACGCAAATTTCCGAAGCGATTTTGAGCGCTTTCGTAGCAATCGTCGCCGCATCGTAGTCCGTTTCCTGATACAACGCGCGCGCCGCCGCCAATGCATAGTTACCGCCGCTGCCGATGGCGCATACGCCCTCGTCCGGTTCGATAACCTCGCCCGTGCCCGATAAAATAAGCAACGTGTTTTCGTCCGCCGTAATCATCATAGCGTCCAATTTTCTACCGATTTTATCGCTTCTCCAAAGTTCCGCAAGTTCCACCGCGGAACGCATTAAATTGCCCGAAAATTTATTGAGCATACCTTCAAAACGTTCGGTAAGCGCAAACGCGTCCGTCACCGAACCGGCAAACCCAAGGATTACCTTCCCCCCGAAAATACGGCGCACTTTTATCGCCGTGTTCTTAAAAATAATTTGTTGACCAAGCGTCACTTGTCCGTCGCCTGCAATCGCCGTTACGCCGTCCTTTTTCACGGCGCAAATCGTTGTTCCTCTAAATTCCATACTTCTCTCCTTATTTGAGATTTTCCTGCTTTTTCAGCGCGGCGTCCAACGCTTGCAGTGCACGCAAAGCAAGCGTTTTATACCGCTCTTTCTTGTCTTTTATACGCGTGGGTAAGGGGGCTAAAATGCCAAAATTCGCGTTCATGGGTTGGAAATCCTTATTCGGCGTCGCAATATACGTTTGCAACGCGCCGCATACCGTCTTATCGTCTAAAACAAACGGCTCTCTTTCCAAAATCTTGTCCGCCACCGCTTTCGCCGCAAGAAGTCCGCTTGCCGCGCTTTCCACGTATCCTTCAACCCCCGTGATTTGCCCTGCAAAAAACAGTCTTTGATTATTCTTAACCGAAAAATCGCGATTCAAAACGCAAGGGGAATTGATAAACGTATTTCTGTGCATGACGCCGTAGCGTAAAAACTCGGCGTTTTTTAACGCAGGTATCATCGAGAACACCCGTTTTTGTTCGGGGAATTTCAAATTTGTTTGAAAGCCCACAAGGTTATACGCCGTGCCGTTTTCGTTTTCTTTTCTAAGCTGCAACACCGCATACGGACGTTTACCATCCTCGTCAAACAACCCCACGGGTTTTAACGTGCCGTATCTAAGCGTATCTCTACCGCGCGATGCCATGACTTCGAGCGGCATACACCCCTCGAAAATTTCCCCTTTTTCAAAGGCGTGCAAATGCGCTTTTTCCGCATTTAACAACTCGTCCACGAACGAATAATATTCTTCCTTATTCATCGGGCAGTTGATATAATCGCCCGTGCCTTTGCCGTATCTATCCCCCGTGAACGCGCAGGACATATCGATACTTTCCGCGGACACAATGGGCGCGGACGCGTCGAAAAAGTGCAAATCCTTGCCAAACGTCCTTTGGATATCCTCGCTTAATAAATCGCTTGTCAAAGGCCCTGTCGCCACAATAACGTATTTATCTTCCGTGGACGGCAAAGCGGTTACCTCTTCGCTTGCTATCGTTACGTTGGGATGATTTTTCAATTTCTCCGTAATGTACGAGGAGAATTTATCCCTATCCACGGCAAGCGCCGCGCCGGCAGGTACGCAGGTTTTATCCGCCGCCTCGATAATCAGCGAGCCGATACGCCGCATTTCCTCTTTCAAAAGCCCGCAAGCGTTCGCAAAATAATCGTTGCTTTTTAAGGAATTCGAACAAACGAGTTCCCCTAAATTCTCGCTTTCGTGCGCAGGGGTAAATTTTTTCGGTTTCATTTCGACAAGCGTCGTTGTTATGCCTTGGCTTGCCAAATAATACGCCGCTTCGCACCCAGCCAAACCGCCGCCGATTATCATTACTTCCTTTGCTTTTTCCATATACTTACTCTTTTTTAGACGAACGCCTTACGGCGTTGATTAACGCAAAACTGCGTTTTGCTTTTCTTGGGGCTGTGTTTTGCCCTATGGGCAACTCTTGACAGAGAGTCGTAAAGGCGTTGCCCCTACACCCCATAAGGGACTATGCCCCTTAACCCCATATCGTTTACGATAACGTTACACCCAAGCGATACTAAAAGATAGAAAGACTTGCCAGCGGTGGCTCACCGCTCACTCGTCGTCGTAGCCGTTGAAGATATATCCGCCGTTGCCCACTTCAGGCGGTTCGTCCATAAGCGGCGGTGCCTCAAAGCCGTCCGCAAATTCCATAGATTCCGCTTGTTTCGCCTTTTCCGCCTTCTCCGCTTTGGAATACTTGATACGGAAATTACAATCCTTATTGCTGCACTTCACGTTTCCGCGCGCCGTATTGACAAGCGCCTCGCCGCAATCGGGACATTTCTCGCCCGTGGGTATATCCCAGCTCATAAACTTACAGGTAGGATACCCCGAACAGCTGTAATATTCCTTGCCCTTTTTCGATTTCCTCACCGTCATGGCGTTGCCGCAATCGGGACACTTGCCGATATACTTCACCTCTTCTTCCGTGGGCATCGGCATTGTCGATTTACAATCGGGATAGTTGGGACAAGCCAAGAACTTGCCAAACTTACCGCTCTTTACCACCATGTTTTCGCCGCACTTAGGACAGCGCATCGCGGAAATTTCTTCCTTCGTTTCGCTGACGATATTGTGGCACTCGGGATAGTTCGAACAAGCCAAATATTTGCCGAATTTCCCCATTCTGCGGAGCATGAAATGTCCGCACTTATTACAAATCACCTGCGTTTGTTCGTCGCCGTAGTTGGACGCTTTGCGCAAATTCTTTTCAAAATCGGGATAGAACTCCCCGATGACGGCGCGCCAATTTACGCCGCCCTCTTCGATATCGTCGAGTTTGGTTTCCATCTCCGCCGTAAAGCCTACGTCCATGACGTCGATAAAGCATTTCACAAGCATATCGACAACGTCGTACGCAATCGCCGTAGG
>JAZRRB010000248.1:0-1738 GCA_045650385.1 Candidatus Scatosoma sp.
GTGGGTATTACGGTTTTATTTTCCATAAGCGCGTTGCTGATATTTAGAGGGATACGGGTGGCGAAAAACGCGGATGATTTTTTCTCGTTTTTGCTCGCTTCGGGTATTACGCTTGTATATGGTATTCAAACGGTTATTAATGCGCTCGTGGTAAGCGGTAGTATTCCGCCTACGGGGTTGCCCTTGCCTTTGATAAGTTCGGGAAACACTTCGTTGATTATTACAATGGCTTCTATGGGGATATTGTATTCTATATCGTATAGAACAGCCGTTAAACGTATGGGGTATATAGAAAAAAGAACAAACCGCCGTCCCTTTTTCATACAATAAAGCATAAGGAGTTTTATCGTATGGATAAATATATTATAGACGGCGGTGAAAAATTATATGGTGCTATCCAAACGCAAAGCGCAAAAAATGCTGTTTTGCCGTTGCTTGCCGCGTCCGTATTAACCGACGAACAAGTGAAAATCAGAGGCGTACCGACGATTGTCGACGTAGAAAATATGTTTCGCATATTAAGCGAACTCGGTTGCGATATAAAAAGACAAAAAGATTGCGCCGTCATCGACAGCTCCAACGCAGTTTCCCACGAAATCCCACCGCGGCTTACGAAGGAACTGCGTTCTTCCGTTTTTATGCTCGGTTCGGTGCTGACGCGTTTTGGTAAAGCCAAAATATCTTACCCCGGTGGTTGCGATATCGGGCTTCGTCCCATTGATTTGCACTTGTCGGGCTTAAAACGTCTGGGCGTGGAAATCACGGAAGAGGGTGGCTATATCGAGTGCAAGACAGAGCGGCTTATCGGCGCGGATATCATGTTGGATTTTCCAAGCGTAGGGGCAACGGAAAACATAATCCTTGCCGCAGTGAAAGCGGAGGGAATTACCGTAATACGAAACGCGGCAAAAGAGCCGGAAATCATTGATTTGCAAAATTTCCTCAACGCAATGGGCGCGAAAGTGCGTGGCGCTGGCGGTGGAACGGTTGTGATTGAGGGCGTTAAACGCTTACGCGGTGTAGATTATTTGCCGATGGGTGATAGGATTGAGGCGGGCACGTACCTGATTGCGACGGCAACTTGTGGCGGTGAAATTGAAACACAAGGGGTTCGTGCGGAAAATATTGCGGCTCTTTTACATAAATTGCGTGAAAACGGTTGCAAAATACATACGAAAAATGATAGAATACTATTAAGAAGCAGCGGAACGTTGCAAGCGGTGCCGTTAATTGAAACGATGCCTTTTCCCGGATTTCCTACCGATTTGCAGGCGCAATACGCTACGCTTTGCGCGACGGCAAAAGGAACGACGCTCGTCGTTGAAAATTTATTTGAAACAAGATATAAGTATGCGGCGGAACTCAAACGCATGGGCGCGGATATCACCGTTCGCGATCGAACGGCGGTCATACGCGGCGTGGAACGTTTGCATGGGGCGAAAGTGATTGCAGGCGATCTTCGCGGAGGTGCGGCGCTTGTAATTGCGGCGCTTGGCGCAGATGGACAAAGCGAAGTGGTGGATTTGTCCCACGTGGATAGAGGGTATGCCGAGTTTGAATATAAATTAAAAAAATTAGGTGCGAAAATCCGCCGGGTACGGATATAGAGTTAAGAATAATCGCTCAAAAAGAAAGCAAACTACCAAAGAGGAATACTATGAAAGGAAAAAAATGGTTAATCATTATGCTGACGGTGCTCGTGTTTATATCGGGTACCGTTCTCGGCGTTTCTTCGGTG
>JAZRRB010000249.1:0-1656 GCA_045650385.1 Candidatus Scatosoma sp.
TTTTTCCGTTGTCTTTTTGCCGTATCCTATGTCGATAACGGGATAGAGCTTTGAAAGCACGTCCTTATTTTGATAACTTGCCTTAAATTGTACGGTTTGATTTGCTTCTACTTTATATGCTTGCATTTGTGTTGCGGAAAGGGGCTGGAATGCGCCACCGTCCACCGACACGCTAATACTTGCCGTGTTTTCATTAAATCCGCCGTTCCCTGCCGTATATGCCGTTACGGAATCAATCGTATAAGATGCGCCTTTCATTAAATAGTTGGGGAATTTGAACGGGTTTTTATAAGCGACCGCATTCTCATCCACACACGATACCACGTACGAATATTTCTCTACGTATACGTTATCTTTAAAAAGGTATTCTATTGTATAATCCCCTGCATATTCAGGCAAATAATTATATCCATCATCGCCGTTGTAATCCAACTTACATTGCGTTCCCTTAGGCGTCGTAACGATCACTTCCGTATCTACTTCTTTATTCAATCCGTTTGCTTGGATATACGGAATTACATTGTTTTGCGCAGCAACAAGTTTATTTAAAGGCGTTTTTTCATAAACAATGTTTTCTTGATCAAGCACCACCATATCCAGCAAAAACTCCCCTTTATTTCCATAGGAGTCCGTTGCTGTATATACCGCCGTATAATTTCCTATCGTTTCAGGCGTAAACACACCATCCTTCACTTTGACGGAAACTTGTCCGCGTTTTCCATAATTTCGATAAACAGCTACTTTTTCATTTCCATAGTAATTATAATCAAGCACGCTCGAAACCTTAGGCAACGTCACAGCTTTGCCTTTCTGCAAATAGATTTCATTATCCGACGTCGTTTCTACGTCAACCGCAATAGAAGGTGCAGTGTTATCCACGACCGTGCCGTCCAAAAGGTCTTTCCCGCTCATACCGAAAATCGATTCGATTTCTACGTCAAAGCTGGTTGCTGCATAATTGTATGCTTCCACGTTTACAACGACCTCGCCCGTCGTAAAGAAAGAGGCAAAATCAAACGCATTCGTTCCATAAATTTCCGTAGAGTCAATATCCGTTATTAAATACGTCGTCCCGCCGTTTCTTGCTTTCATTTGATGGTTGGTCAAGTCCCAAAGCAACGAAACACCATCGTGTTTTGCGACTTCGGCATCATAACGGCTGGAAAGCCATTTACCATACGTGGAAAGAGATTGATAACGGCGAACACGGTGTATTTTATACATTTCCCCATCGTATTCTTCTGTCATTTGATCAGGTCTGGCTTTGTTTTGCTCTAAACCCGTAAGCATTTGCGTGCTTGCGCCAGCCCCTGCATAATAAGGGCTGTTTCCTGCGCTGCCGCACCAAACGTAAAATTCAACAAACTTCGTTGGATCAAAACAATCCATCACTTTTACGGTCACCATTGTAGCCGTAGGATTTAAGTCATACTCTTTTCTGAATTTCGGGAAAATCTTACAAACGTCCAACACTCCGTTTGTATAATCGTTTAAGTCAATCGGTTTGTTAAACGTAAAGGATTCACCGCTCTTTAACGTAAGCGCTATACCATCCGTACCTTCCTTGCACGAAAGACTTTCTACATATTTTGCCGATGATTCTCCACCGACTTCATAATACTTTTTATTTACAACAAACGTATGCGTTGCCGAAAT
>JAZRRB010000250.1:0-1821 GCA_045650385.1 Candidatus Scatosoma sp.
CGTTACGCCGTCGAATGCGATATTCTTAATCGTAGCACCGCTATACAACTTTGAGCCAAACAAACCATAACCGCTGATCCACTCCGTCGTTTCGCAATCCGCAGCCAACGTGAAAGACACGGTATGACCGTTACCGTCCAAAATACCGTCAAAGCCACCTTCGCCTGCCGTTTTATGTGATACGGTTACTAATTGCGTAGGCGCAACCAAATCTTTTACTACTACGTAATAGCCGCTATTGATAACACCGCTTTGCGTTTCATCAGTGCTCGTAGAGAAAAACATTGCAAAATCATTCAATTCATCGACAACGCCCGCATATGTTTCCAACGTAACATTATAGCCTGCTTTATCCGTATAAACAGTGATTTCTGCTGTACCCTTTTGCGTCGCATCCGAAGAAACAATGTCGTAAACCTTTCCTTCACTTACCGTCAAGGCGCGCTCGCCCTGCGTCGCTTTTACCACATTAGAGCCTTCACCAAACAATGTACTTAAAGAAACCATCGTCCCTTCTATTTCGTCATAATATTGTCCGTCAACAACGGAGAAATAAGGTAAGGTTTCCTCATAATCAGCAAGCGGAGCCTGAACGTCTATGTAGAAAAGCTGCGCATATTCTACGCCAAAACTATCCACAAACGATACTTCCAATTGTGCCGTACCGCAAGCAATCGCAGATACTTCCCCCGAAGTGTCATTCCATTCCAAAGAAATTGCTTCGCCGCCGTACGTACCAACGTTTGTGCCCTCTACAATCGAAACCGTGTATTCGCCTGTGAACGCAACATCATCTTCTGTGATAGAAACATTTGCGAGTGCTTTGCTCGTTTCATATTCCACACCAGCAAAAGAATCCAACGTATACAAACTGATTCTGTTTTCAACGGCATTTAATTCCCCGTTATTCAACGTAATGCTATTTACGGACGCCACCGTAACGCTAACCGTTTTGTTCAATAAAGGCGTTTCAAATCCGCGCCATGTTGCGGAAATGTTGATTTCGGTCGTAACACCAGCTTCCGTACCTGCCGTAAACACGCCGTTTTCGTCAATAGTACCCGCGGCCGCATTTACCACCGTATACGTGATAACGGCATCGTCATATTCTTTACCGTTAAATTCTACGCTTGCAGCAAAATTAATCTGTCCACCGCGTTTCGTCGTTTCTTCTGCACGAATTTCATTCTCAAATACAAGTTTAGGCGAATAGCCGTTTGCCGATACGGTTACTGTACAGCTTGCGCTTAAATCACCGACGGAAGCTGTGATTTTTGCCGAACCTTCATTCATACCCATAACAACACCGCTATCGCTTACCGTTGCCACTGCCGTATTGTCGGATACCCACTCAATAAGCTCGACATCTTCACCTGTATAGGTAATTCCCAACGTGCATTCTTCGCCAAGCATTAATGCCTTTTCAGTTTCCACCATTTTTAATGTCGCCTTTTCGGGTGCAATAGAAGACGATTCTTGGAATGTACCATCCGTAGAAGAATTGTTGCTCTGACTACCACATGCAGTTGCAAGGCCAGTCACTCCTAATAAAAGCATTAAACTTAATGTCGCCGATAAAAGTTTCTTCATATATATTTGTCCCCTTATAATTATTTCAAAGTTTCAATCCACTTTTGTATCGTACCATCTTCACCAGCATCTTCATGAATCATCAATCGAGGCAACGGATAAATATCCGATTTAAAATATTCAACCATTCCTCTATAGACTTCGGGTTTTAAATAACTTTCCCCATAAATGTTTACGAGTGCATAAGCGGGACTAATCCATTCCAAATCAATATGCGTCTTTAACATCGCA
>JAZRRB010000251.1:0-7049 GCA_045650385.1 Candidatus Scatosoma sp.
GGGACCGGGAATAGCGCCTTTGATGAGAAGTACGTTTCTGTCCAAATCGACCTTAACGACTTCAAGGTTCTGAATGGTAACGTTTTCCACACCGTACTGACCTGCGAGGTGCTTATGCTTAAATACTCTCGAAGGTGCAGAGATGGGACCCATAGAACCGGGTTCTCTGTGGACGGGGCCGGTACCGTGCGTCATCTTAAGACGGTGCTGATTCCATCTCTTGATTACACCGGTGAAACCGTGACCTTTCGTCACGCCGGATACGTCCACTTTGTCGCCTGCCGCAAATACGTCAGCCTTCAGCTCTGCGCCAACTGCGAACGTTTCTGCGTTTGCTACTCTGATTTCCTTCAAGACTTTGTGGGGTTTAACGCCAGCTTTCTTGAACTGACCGAGTTCGGGTTTGGTCAACGCCTTTTCGCTCGTTTCGATAAAACCGAGTTTCAACGCAGCATAGCCGTCGTTTTCAACCGTCTTTACCTGTACTACGGGGCAAGGACCTGCCTCCACTACCGTTACGGGAATCATTTTCCCGTCTTGCGCAAAAATCTGCGTCATGCCGACTTTGCGACCGATGATTGCTTTATTCATTGATAAAGTTCACTCCTTAAATTTTTTTTATTTTCTCGAATACCTTTGAAAGTATTTCTCGGCAAATTTGTTAGGCTCTTATTAGAGCTTGATTTTGATGTCCACGCCAGCAGGCAAGTGGATGGATTCCAAAAGCTTCGCGTTGGGAGAATATACGTCGATGATTCTCTTGTACGTTCTCATTTCGAATTGCTCACGGGAATCTTTATATTTGTGGGGGGAACGAAGAATCGTTACGATTTCTCTTTCCGTGGGAAGAGGAATAGGGCCGGAGATTTTTGCTCCGCTCTTTTTCATCGTTTCTACGATGCGGCTTGCCGCTTCGTCAACGAGTTCGTGGTCGTACGCCGCCAACTTAATTCTGATCTTTTGAACTGCCATTTTTTGTTACTCCTTTTTGCTGTTTATACTAACATTTTATTTCGCCGTATCAACTCATCCGTGTGTATCGAGCACTTCCGCAAAATAAAAACACTCACTTTTGCCCGAGCGTTTCTACGCAAAGCCTCGGTTAGTCGCAGGAATCGAGTTCCCACTTTTGTCAACGGAAATTATCTGTCAAGAGGGCTTTTCCCTTGAAATTTCAGTAACTTCCCGTATCTACCCATACACCGCATATTTATACAGCCTACTTATAATATCAAACTTGTAAACACCTTGTCAAGCGTTTGAACGAACTTTTTTCAAATTTTTTTAACTTTTTTGGGGAAATTGGTATATTTCCGTTTTTTACGTATACTCCCCTCTTTTTTCGGAAATTATTGCCCTTTTTTTGCTTATTTATTCCCATTATAAGAAAAAATACTTCCGCTTATTATATTACGCGTACGCGCACGCGCGCGTAAAGAAAATACCGCCCGAAACACCGCTTTCGGACGGTTTATCTCTATTCCTTATATAATCTCATCAAAAACCACGGCGTATTTATCCGCAAACGCGCGCATTTCTTCTTCGTATTCTGCGGAGAACGAATCGTACACGGCAATCGTCTTTAACCCCGCCTGTTTCGCGGAAAAGAGTGCCTTCACATTATCGTCTACCATAAAACACTCGCTCGGTTGTTTCCCCAAACGTTTTGCCGCCTCGATAAAGATAAACGGTTCGGCTTTCTTCATATTAAAATCGTCCGAAGACCAAAGATTATCAAAATACTTTTCCCAACCCAAACGCTTAATGCAAGGATCTAAAAATTCATGAGGACTCGCCGTTAAAACGTTCAAGCTTGCACCGCGCGATTTGAGCGTTTCCAACGTCTTCTCCACCTCAGGTTTTGGCGTCACCTCGTTTGCGTACACACCTTCTAAGAGTTCTACTATCACCTTGTATACCTCTTGAGGTGTTTCCTTTAAGGCAAATTCGTTTACGTAATAGGAAGCAATCCCTTTATACCCAAGCGGAATAATTGTCTTGACAATATCGTCGGGATATTTCACGCCGCGTTCGTCCAAATACCCAAGCAATACACTCACGGCAGGCGTCATAGAATCGACAAGCGTTCCGTCAAAATCGAAAATATACGTCTCTTTCATTTCGCATTCCTTATTTACCAAGCTTTTCCTTATGTCTTGCCTTCGCGCGAAGTTCCGCATCCAAAATGCGTTTTCTAATACGGAGCGACTTGGGCGTAACTTCCAAAAGTTCGTCGTCGGCAATAAATTCCAAACACTCTTCAAGACTCATTTTGGAAACGGGAATCAAAGTAAGCGCGTCGTCGCTACTCGACGAACGAGTATTCGTCAAATGCTTCGTTTTACAAACGTTTACGTTGATATCGTCGGCAAGGTTGGTATATCCCACAACCATACCCGCGTATACAGGCGTGCCAGGCGTGATAAATAAGTTACCGCGTCCTTGCGCATTGAAAAGTCCATACGTAACCGCTTCGCCCGTTTCAAACGCCACAAGCGAACCGGTGTTTCTACGTTGCAAATCCCCTTTGTACGGTTCGTACGCGTAGAAAATCGTATTCATGATACCTTGTCCCTTGGTATCCGTTAAAAATTCACTCTTATACCCAAACAAACCACGGGAAGGAACGCTAAATTCCAAACGCATACGGCTACCGATTGCCGTCATTTGCAAAAGCGTACCTTTACGATTTCCCATCGCCGCGAACACGGGGCCCGTCATATCCTCAGGCACGTCGGCAAGGAAACGTTCGATAGGTTCGTTAATCACGCCGTCGATTTCTTTATACAATACTTTGGGAGTAGATACTTGAAATTCGTACCCTTCTCTTCGCATCGTTTCAATCAAGATGGAAAGATGCATTTCCCCACGCCCGCAAACACGGAAACTATCCGCGTATTCAGTGTCGGAAACGCGCAAGGAAACGTCGCGAAGCAATTCTTTATAGAGTCTGTCGCGAAGCTGACGAGAGGTAACGAATTTCCCCTCTTTCCCTGCAAATGGACTATCATTTACCGAGAACGTCATCTCCACCGTAGGGTCTTCAATTTTTACAAATTGCACGGGTTCTACTTTCGTAGGCTCGCACACGGTATCCCCGATATTCAAGCCGTCAATTCCCGAAAATACGACGATATCGCCTGCTTGCGCCGTAGGTACTGCCACCCTTTCCAAGCCCTCGATTTGATAGAGGTTTGCAATTTTACAGTTGGTACGTACCTTGCTATCGTTATAATTACAAATGGAAACAGGCTCGTTTGCACGAATAACGCCGCGTTCGATTTTACCGATACCGATACGCCCTACGAACTCGTTATAATCAATACAGGAAACAAGCAGTTGTCCTGCCCCGTCCGTATCCACTTCCATGGGCGGAATCGTTTCCAAAATAGTATCGAAAAGCGGATTGAGGTTTTCCTCTTGTTTATCGGGCGTAAGCGAAGCCGTACCCTCTCTACCGCAGCAGTATACGATAGGGCTGTCAAGCTGTTCGTCCGTCGCATCGAGTTCCATCATCAAAAGCTGCATTTCTTCCACAACTTCCGCAATACGCGCATCAGGTCGGTCGACTTTATTGATAACGATAATCGTCTTTAACCCCAACGCAAGCGCCTTTTGCATAACGAAACGGGTTTGCGGCAAAGGTCCTTCCGCCGAGTCTACCAAGATAAGCGCACCGTTTACCATTTTAAGTACGCGTTCCACCTCGCCCGAGAAATCGGCGTGTCCCGGCGTGTCTACGATATTGATTTTTACGCCGTTATAATGCGCGGACGTGTTCTTTGCAAGAATCGTAATACCGCGTTCTCTTTCCAAATCGCCAGAGTCCATTACTCTATCTTGTACCTGTTGGTTATCACGGAAAACGCCCCCTTGTGCCAACATCTCGTTAACGAGCGTCGTTTTACCGTGGTCTACGTGCGCGATAATCGCCACGTTTCTCAAATCGTTTCTAATCATTGGTAACTCCTTTCTTCATGCAAACTTTTCAACCCTACTATTTTAATACTTTTTTCCTCTCTTGACAAGGAAAATGTACCTCTTACGTAAAAATATTTTCTAAATATTTTCAAAAATATAAAACGTCAAACGGGAAATACCTCCTCAAACGTTTCGAATTTTAATATATAGTCTATTCATTCCAATAAAGCGAGCATAGTCTTTGACAAAACACAAATCTTTTGCTATAATTACTTTATCAAAACTTGACAGGAATTTTTTATGACAAAAAAGAAAAAGACTATTATTTCTATCGTTTCTATTTTTTGCGCCCTCATTATCGGGTTAGGCTGTTTCTTTGGAATTCGCGCTTACAGAAACCTGCCGCATTTCACCGTAAAAGACACTTTGCCTGATGGACAAGGAAAAAAAGCAACAGTAATTTTACTCGGCGGACAATCCAACGCAGCAGGTTGCAGCCGAAGCGATTATTTACAAAAAAACGTTTCGCCCGAGCAGTACCAAGAATACCAAAACGGTTACGAAAACGTATATATTAACTATTACGTATCGGGGGCAAGCGAATCCCACGAATTTGTGAAATGCGCGGTAAACCAAGGCGAGCCGGGCGGTTATTTCGGCCCTGAACTGGGGATGGCAGAGAAATTAAACGAATTATACCCCGACCAATTATTCTTTATCGTAAAATACACGTGGAGCGGCACCGATTTATTCCAACAATGGCTTTCCCCTTCCAGCGACGGAAAAACGGGAGATTTATACGAGGCATTTGTCGCTTTCGCAAAAGCAAGCGTGAAATATTTACGCTCTAAAAACTACGACGTGAGCCTTGAGGGCATGTGTTGGATGCAAGGAGAATCGGATTCCTTCTCCGTTGAACACGCCACTGGTTATGAAACGCATTTAAGCAACTTTATCAACGATATTCGCAACAAATTCTCACGCCACGCATCAAACGACGGCATTGCGTTTATCGACGCGTATATTGCGGATAACCCCGTATATTGGGTGTATTGCGATATGGTAAACGAATCCAAACGGAAAGTAGCGGAGTTATCGCCCTTAAACGTAGTTATCGATACCTCCTCCCTTACCACCAACCAAGAACCCGAGGGCTCACCCGACCAAGCGCATTATGATTCTTTAAGCGAAATCAAGCTTGGACACCTTTTCATCGAATCCCTCTCGCAGTTTTTCTAACACGCACGAGTAAACACATAGCATAAAATAAGCTATCCCCCCGAAAGGCTTTGTCTTTCGGGGGGATACAATTTTCATAACTTTATTTGACAACAAACACCGTCAAAGCGGTTTAACCGCGTTATTTACGTATCTTGTAAAACGAATTATATATCCGTTATCCTCTATTGGCTCTCCCTCGTCTACGCAAACGAAGTTTTCAAGCTCGTCAAGGTTAGGGAAGAACACTTCCGCACCGCCTATCGCGTCTACTTTGGTGACAAGTACCTCGTCGCAATAGGGAAGTAGTTCTTTATACACCGCACCGCCGCCAATGACGTACACATCGTCCGTTTTTCCGCGTTTTTTCATCTCGGTTTTCAGCTCTTCATAGCTACGTACAAAAAGACAATCATCTCGTACCTGCCCCCTCGAAAGCACGATATTTACCCTGTTTTTCAAGGGATTTCCGCCCGGGAAAGAACGCAGGGTATTGCCACCCATCACGACGGTATGATTCAGCGTCGTTGCGCGGAAAAATTTCATATCTTTGGGCAGGGAAAACATCATGTCGTTGCCCTTCCCTATCCCCCAATTTTTATCGGCGTGTACTATCGCTTTTATCATATCGCCACCGGGATTTTCTTATCGAATTTTTCGTACTCGTAGTCCACAAGCTTAAAACTGTCCACCGTGAAATCGTAGAAATTCGTGATAGTCGGGTCTACAATCAGCTTGGGTGCTTTGTGCTGGGGTTTTGCAAGCACTTCCTTTACAAGCGGGATATGTCTATCGTAAATGTGCGCGTCCGCAATCACGTGTACAAGTTCACCTACTTTCAAGCCGGAAACCTGCGCCATCATGTACATCAATATCGCGTATTGCACCACGTTCCAGTTGTTCGCCGTGAGCATATCGTTGGAGCGTTGATTGAGAATTCCGTTGAGCGTATCCCCCGACACGTTGAACGTCATCGAGTACGCACAGGGGTATAAACCCATTTCGTGCAAGTCTTGGAAGTTGTAAATATTCGTCATAATACGACGGCTTGCAGGGTTATTTTTCAAATCGAACAGAACTCTGTCTACTTGGTCGAATTCCCCTTCTTTATACTTGTGCTTTACGCCAAGTTGATAGCCGTACGCCTTGCCGATAGAACCGTTTTCGTCCGCCCAGCTATCCCAAATGTGCGAGTTTAAGTCGTGGATATTATTGCTCTTTTTTTGCCAAATCCAAAGTAGTTCGTCCACGCACGATTTGAACGCCGTACGACGAATCGTAAGAATAGGAAATTCTTCCTGCAAATTATAGCGATTGACGATACCGAATTTCTTTACGGTATGCGCTTTCACGCCGTCCTCCCATTTAGGACGAACGTCAAGTTCGGTATCCCAATACCCGTTTTCCATTATATCCGTCATATTTTGCACGAAAATTTCGTCTGCTCTGCTCATAATCGCACCGCCTTTGGTTCATTATTGGTATTTATTATAGCACATTTCTTTTTTTTCGTCAACGGTTCGGGCTTTTTTTCGGCAAATTTCCGTGAAAAATATAAAATATTTTTACGTTTGTTTTTGTAAAAAGTTGACAAAACCGAAAAAAACGGGTATTATATATACGTACGAAAAATTAAAGGTTAAGGAGAATTTGTTTCAATGAACAAGAAAACCGTAAAAGACATTGACGTTAAGGGCAAAAAAGTCCTCGTTAGATGCGACTTCAACGTACCCATGAAAGACGGCGTTATCACCGACGAAAACCGTATTATCGGCGCACTTCCCACCATTAAGTACTTGATGGAACAAGGCGCAAAGGTTGTACTTTGCTCCCACATGGGCAAACCCCACAACGTATTTGACGCTAAGCTTGAACTTAACAAAAAGGAAAAAGGTAAGGTTGCCGCTCTT
>JAZRRB010000252.1:0-2016 GCA_045650385.1 Candidatus Scatosoma sp.
AAGAAGAACGGAACAATTAACGAAATTAGACTAATACAATACTTTTACTCTCTAAAAAAACAACGGTTTCCGTCAAAAGAAACCGTTGTTTTTATGCCGTTATTTTTCTCTTGTTTATTTTGCTCGCATTTTCGGGCGGAAAACTTTGATTCCGTGTTTCGTTTGTATTTTTACAAAAGCAATAAAGCTAAACCATAAAACGAGTACGATACCCGCTACGATAAGTACGGTCGAAACCGCCGCCATGAAAAAGTCGAGGGTAAGTATTTGCGTAAGCGTGTCGTTGAAGAAAGAATTTTCAAATTTTTCCGCGCTGAACGGGAATAAAATATGGTGGAAATTTCCCCAAAGCTGATCGAGAAAATTATCCATAGTAACCGCGCGCCCCGCCGCTTGTAAATCAAAGACCACACCCAAACAAAACGCGCCGATCAGCGCGATAAACGTGCCGTAAAAGATAAGCGAATATTTCAAAAGTAAACCTTGAAATTCGTTTCTTCGCCAAATCAAATACCCGCCCGAAGCCAAAAGCAGCAAAACCAAAACGATGGTGAGCAGGATGAAAAAGGTAAACAAACCTTTCACGTCCACCATATGTCCTACGGCGACTTCTCCAAACACGGCCACGTCGTCGGTGAGCGTACCGTTGAGCATTACGTCGTCCATGACCAGTTCAAAACTTTCTTGGTTGGTGAAAAGATAACGAATGATATGGTCGATCATCACGTCGATTTGTTCGTCGGTAAATTCCGCGCGTTTGGTGGAATTGCCGCCTACGTAATAAATGGTCGTGGGCGTTTTTTCGCCGTTTTCTTCTACCGTTGCGTAAATCCCCGTCTTTTCAAATTGCGTTTGATAAAAGCCTTTGGACGCCGTGATCGTAAACACGGGAACGGTAATCGAAACCATCAAAATACATAAATTTAAAAGCAAAATGGCGATCCTGTCTAAAAGTTTCATGCGTTTATTCTCTCTTGCGTTGTTTTTTCTCTTTTTTTAATTGTTTTTGCAATGCCTTTTCCGCTTTACTTTCCGCCACAAGCTTATCCAAAAGCAAATCTTCTTTCGTAGGTGCTTTGGGCGGAGCGACTTCTTTCCCTACGAGTTTTTTAAGAAAATTTTTCGTATCCGTGATCGGTTTCGTGTCCTTTTCAAAGCTCGCGGCAAAGAGTTTTTTATACCGTTCCACGATGAGTTCGATTACGTCGAATACGACGCCCAGCGTCCAACCCACCATCAAAAACGCGAGCTGTACTACGGCAAGGAAGGAAACGGATTGCGTTGCATTGTAAATACCGTAAATCAAAACGCCGAGATGGAAAAATTTAATCAAACGTTTTGCATATTTAAAAATTCTCGCACCCGTTTTTTTCGTTTGCGTTTTTTTATGATCGCGTTCGCCCGAAGTAATGATCAGGAAAAAAACGAAATAAGCGGTGGAAAGAGCGCAAAGGGCAACGTTCACCCACAGTTCGCCCTTTTGTGCAAAAATGGCGTAAACGAGGTAAATAACGTATAACGCTTGCGTACATACGTTGCAAAAATGAAAGAACTTTTTAATATCGTTCCACGTTTTTTGAAAGGCAACTTTGGTGTTGTCAAACATAAAACCTACCGCCGTTTTGATAAAATGAATACTTTCCGTATTCTATTATAAAGATTTTTCCGTATTTGTCAAGGCGATACGCGGTTTTTGATAAAAATGGTCCTTTAAAAAGGGGCGGGAAAGATTGACAATCGAGGCGATAGCGGGTATAATAGTAGGCATGAAACGAAATTACGAAAAGGAAATGCTTGCCGTTTTACAAACGCTTGAAAAGGGGACGAAGCTACTATTGCACAGTTGCTGCGCGCCCTGCTCGTCCGCGTGCTTGGAACGGCTCAAAGATACGTTCGATATCACCGTACTTTATTATAACCCCAACATTGACGAGGAAGCGGAGTATGCCAAGCGCAAAGCGGAGCAAATACGCTTTTTAAAGGAAACGGGCTGGGCGAAAATTCTCGATTGCGACC
>JAZRRB010000253.1:0-8530 GCA_045650385.1 Candidatus Scatosoma sp.
TGGTGAGCTTGTACAAAGCGTAGTAACCACGCAAGAAGATACCACCTATAACAATCGAATGGTGTCCATTTCGACGAGCTCTGCAACGGGCTTTACGCTTGGTATGCCTCAAAGTGCAGGTGGCGGTGAATCGGGTTTGCCTACCTATACGGATGCGCAGCTTGTGTCGTATGATACGATTTCCGTATACGATTTGACGGGTGCAGAAACGCATACTGTTCCTGCGGCGAATGGTTCTTATGCTTCGGCTACCTTGGCGTATGCTGCTTCTGTGGAAAACACCACGGGTTCTACTGTATTCAAGTTTAAGTTGGGACTTAATTCGACTAGCTCCGTGGAAAGATTGATTAGCTTGCGTAAAAATGGTACTTATTCCTATCGTTTCTACTTTGGTTTGGACGGTGTGAATGCGATGGTGGGTGTATTTGACAACAACGTTTTGCGTGATACTTCCGATAAGGTAGAATTCCATACGGGTGCGCCTGCGGAATATGACGTGGAAATCGGTGCGGTAGACCTTTTGGATGGTAGCGGAGTATGGCAATATATCAAGATTGACGGTAACCTCATCATCAGCGTGGTTAATGCGGCTGCAGCTGATGCCAATACGACCTCGATTGGCGTTGGCGGTAATGATACAGCGGCTTGGACATTGTCGCAGGTAGGGGAAATTCCAGTTTCTCCCATCGTGCCTGTTGATCCCTCTAACAGTGAATTCGATTTTAGCTATTTCGTAGAAAACGAAAACAAAGTATACAGTAGCTACGGTGCAACGGATGCGGTAGAAATTACGGCGCAAAATGCTGCGGAAATCGGCGTTTTGGCTGGTTACAACGGAAATATTTTGATTGTAGACAATACCATTGCAAATCGTGGTGTAGTGTTGGATTTCTCGGGTATGGCAATTCCAGCAGGTCTTATTTCTGCTATTTCCTTCCGTGTTTATGTAGGCACGCAGAACGAAACAGGGGCTTACCCCAACCTTCGTATAGCGAACCCTAACAAAATTTCTGAATGGGTATTAAACGAGAATATCAGCGCGCAAACGGGACAATGGATTACGGTTACGCTCAGTGATGCTGCTGCAATTGCAAAGCTTTGCAAGGACGGTGTTTTGGATAAATTTGAACTTAGTTTGAGGTCGAACTCTACAACGCCTATCTCCGTTAAGTTTTATATTGACGAAGTGTCGATTGATATGCTTGAAAACGATGGAGTTGCGCCTGTGATTACTTATACGGGTGAAGAAACGTTTGTTTCCTATCAAGGCAGTCAATTTGTTTTGCCTGCAACCGCATACGACGCGCAAGAAAATAAAGAAATTGCATTGACGTTGGATTGGGGAAATGCTATAATTGGTGCAAACGGCGCGCCTACGGAAGTTGGTGTATACACCTTAACTCTTACAGCAATCGACTATTACGGCAACGTTGCTACCAAGACGATTACGGTTGAAATTAAAGAACCTGATACGGAAATTCCTGTTATCAATCTTAATTTCATTGCAATTAAAGCAAAGGTTGGTGCAGTAGTCATGATTGAGCCGACCGCAACGGATAACAGCGGTTTTGCTACGGTAAACAGTGTTTGGTCGGATGGTGCAAAAGATATTTTGGGCGGGTTGACGCTTGGTACGCACACTTGGACGATTACGGCTACCGATCCTTCGGGGAACGTAGCAACGAAAGTGATTACCATTTACGTTACGGAAGATGCGCCCTCCTTCGAATTTATTACGAACGAGGAAGATTTGATTGCGAGATATACGGTAACGTTTGATGGCGCAAATGAAGTTATCGTTCGTGACGGCGGCAAGATTGAAAAACCTGTCGATCCTGTAAAAGCGGAAGATGAAAAGGCGAGATATACCTTTATTGGTTGGTATAACGGCGACGTGGAATGGGATTTTGATAACGACGTTATTACGGAAGACACCAACTTGGTTTCTCGTTATGCAGAATCGTTGAAGACCTATCTTGTTACTTTTGAAGGCGGTGCGTCCTTTAAGGTAACCTATGGGGATAAAGTAGCGCAGGAAAATATCCCTGCTCAACCGATTAGACCCTCTACGGCAGAATATGAATTCGTATTTGAAGGTTGGGCGGTTGGCGATACGCTGTGGAATTTTGAAACGGACGTAATTACGGGGGTAACTGTATTTGCACCGAAATTCACGGAAGTAAAACGTCAATACAAGGTAACCTTTGACGGCGCAAACGAAACGACGTATGAATACGGCGCAAAGGTTGTAAAACCTGCCGATCCCACGAAGGAAGCAACGGAGACGCACACCTATGAATTCCTTGGTTGGGAAGCAAACGGCAAGCTGTGGAATTTTGATACGGATACCGTGACGGGTAACCTGAACTTGAAAGCAAAATGGGAAGAAACTCCTATTGATGGAGTGGAGGATAATTCTTCTACCGGTAGCGAGTCTTCCGGCTCTTCTTCCGTTGGAGAGAATACAGGTTGCTTTGGCTCGGTTAGTTTTTCTGGGGTGGCGTTTGTTGCTTTGCTGGGGGCGTGCTTTGCGTTGAAAAAAAGAAAAGAAGATTGATATTTAATTTCAATAGAGGCATAAAGTAAGAAAAGAGGTGGAATTTCTATTCTGCCTCTTTAGGTGTATTTGAAATAAAATAACAAAAGAGAGTATTATTGGTAGTTATGAAAATAGTTTTTCAAAATTTGATTTTTGAGGTAGAGAACAATGTGGTTCGGCTCGTGCGTTTTGGGGGCTTTCTATATTCCAACGGCGGTATTTTTACGGAAGTGCAGGTTTGCGGAGAAAACAAAGATACGCACCTGGGCGTTAAGATGGTAAATTCTTCCGAAGGACGGCGCCTGCGTTATGTTTCGCATCTGCAAACGGACAATCGTTTGGAAATTGTGCAGACCAGTGGGTTGGTGGAAGTAAAAACCATATTTAACACATATACGAATACGTCCTGCCTACAAATTCATACGGAGGTAAAAAATATTTCCCGCGAACAAGTCGTGTTGGAAGAAGTTTCGGCTTTTGTACTGAATGGTTTGGGAAACAACAGCGTAGAAAACTCAAAGTCGATGTATTTTAATAAGTTTGCGCAAAGCCATCATATTGAATGTCAGCCGAGAAGACAGTCTTTTTTTGATTACGGTTTGCATAGAGGGTGTGGTGAATTTCAAAAGCGTTTGGCGTTTGCAAACGTGGGCAGTTGGTCGACGAAAGAAGAATTGCCGCAAGGTATAGTGGAAAACGTTGCGGAAAACAAATGCTTGATGTTCCAAATTGAAAGTAATAATTCTTGGTATTATGAAATCAGTGATTTCGGCGGAGAGTATTATTTGTATCTAGGCGGTGCAAACGTTTCTTTCGGTAATTGGAGTAAAGCCTTGAACGCTGGCGAAACGTATAGTACTGTAAACGTTGCTTTGGCGTGTGGGGAAGATGTGGGAGCGGTCATAGGCGAAATGACGAAATACCGTCGCCAAATCAGCAAAAAAACGGGCGTAGACGCAACCCTGCCCCCCATCTTTAATGAATATATGCATTTGTCGTGGGATAGTCCTACGGCGGAGCAGACGGCGAAGGTTGCGCCGATTGTAGCAAAAACAGGGATAGAATATTACGTAATTGACTGCGGTTGGCACAACGAAGAACCAGGCTGCTGTGTGTATCCTTATGTGGGACAATGGAAGGAAAGCAAGGCTCGTTTCCCTGAAGGTGTAAGAAAGACGACTGATTTTATTCGTTCGCTTGGTATGAAAGCAGGGCTTTGGATCGAACCTGAAATTATTGGGGTGAAGTGTCAAGAAATGTTGGATTATTACGACGATGATTGTTTCTTACAAAGAAATGGCAAAAAAATCGCCGTAATGAATCGTTATTTCTTGGATTATAGAAATCAAAAAGTGCGCGATTATATGTCGGAAACGATTCGCAGAATGGTGGAGGATTACGGCGCTGATTATATCAAGATGGATTATAACGAGGATTGCGGCGTAGGAACGGATTATATGGCATTTTGTGCCGGGGAAGGCTTGGAACAAGCGGCAAACGCGTATTTGTCTTGGATTGACGAAATGCACGCTCGTTTCCCGCAGGTTTTATTTGAAACCTGTTCTTCTGGCGGTATGCGTATGGATTATCAAACGCTTTCCCATTTCGCGCTTGTTTCCACGTCCGATCAAACGGATTATTTGAAATATCCGTACATAGCAGGGAATATTTTGTCGGCGGTAATCCCCGAACAGGCGGCGGTATGGAGTTATCCTGTCGCAAGTGGCGGTTGTATCGATTTAGGCTTCCGTTATACGGCGGAATGGGCTAAAGAAAATATCTCGGCAGATAAAATCGTCTTGAATATGGTTAACAGCTTCCTTGGTCGAATGCATTTAGCAAGCCATTTAGAGTTGATGACGGATGAACAATTAAAATTAGTCACGGAAGGCGTGGCGTATTACAATTCCTTAACGGAAGCGAAAAGGACGGCGGTGCCGTATTTCCCGAACGGATTTACTCGTTTTAGGGAAAAGCAGGTCGTTGCAGGTTTTGTGTCGAATAAGAAAATTTATCTTGCCGTTTGGTGCTTGGAAGAAGCGTCTTGCGTGCAAGTACCTATCAAGGAAGGGATTAAGAGTGTTTTCGTAGGGTATCCTAGTGTAACGGATGTAGAAATAGAGAATACCAACGAGATGTTAAGCGTTCGTTTCGCTGGGGGAAATCAAGCCGTATTCTTGGAGATTGAAACGTTATGAAAGACTTTGAACGCTTTGGTGTCATGATTGACTGTTCGCGCAACGGCGTTATGCGCGTAGAACAAATGAAAAAGTTTATGGTCTATCTTCAGAAGATGGGGTATAATTGCATTGGTATATATATGGAAGACACCTTTGAAATTAACGGCGAGCCTTATTTCGGCTACCAGCGCGGAAGATATACGCAGGAAGAGTTGAAAGAAATTGATCGCTATGCCGTATCTTTGGGGATGGAAGTATTTCCTTGTATTCAAACTTTGGCGCATTTCACTGCGTTGGTGAGAAGACCGCAATATTCGGATATCGTAGATGTGAACGATATTCTTTTGATTGATGAACCGAAAACATACGCGTTGATTGAAAAGATATTTGCAACTATGGCGGAATGTTTTTCGTCGCGTATTATCAATATCGGTATGGACGAAGCACATCTTGTCGGGTTGGGTAGATATCTGGATAAACACGGTTTTTGTAACCGTGAAGAATTGCTTGTTAAGCACCTGAATAAAGTAGTGGAAATTGCCGAGAAGTATGGCTTTAAGCCGAATATGTGGAGCGATATGTTTTTCCGTTTGGAAAACAAAGGGGAGTATTACGTAAAGGACGCCCACATTTCTAAGGCGACACAAAATACCGTTCCGGAAAGCATTGAGCTTGTATATTGGGATTATTACAATTTGGAAAAAGCGACGTACGACGGTATGTTGCTTGCGCATAAAGAGTTTGATAGAAAAGTTTGGTTTGCGGGCGGCGTATGGACGTGGCACGGCTTTGCTCCGTTTAACACTTATTCTCTTCGCCGTATGAAACCTGCAATGCAAAGTGTGCGCGAACACGATATAAAAAACGTAATCATTACGATGTGGGGCGACGATGGGAAAGAATGTTCGTACTTTTCTGTGCTTCCAGCTTTGTATGCGATTCGTAAATATGCCGGCGGCGAGTTTGATATCGACAGGATAAAAGAAACGTTCAACACGGACATGGGTATGTCGTTTGATGATTTGTCTGCTTTGGAAACGATAAATTGGTACATTGACAACCCTTCAGGGGAAACGGTGGAAAATCCTTGTAAAGCGTTGCTTTATAACGATTGCTTTAATGGGCAGTACGATGTCGAACTTGCCAAGTGGCAGGAAATTCCTTTCGGTGATTATGCCAAGCGTTTTAATGCCTTAAAAAGTAATGTCGGGGAGTTTGCTTATTTATTCGAGATGATGGAACGCTTGTGCATTTGCTTGGACACAAAGGCGTATTTAGGTGTTCGTACTCGCAAAGCTTATCAATCGGGGGATAAAAACGAAATGTCGAGATTGGTAGCGGATTATGAGCAAACGCTGAAAAGTCTGCAAGATTTTCGTGATGCGTTTTATGATTTGTGGCATCGTGAAAATAAAGCGTTTGGGTGGGAAGTGCAGGAAATACGTTTGGGCGGTTTGGCTGCTCGTATCAAGGCGTGCGCACAACAAGTGAAGGATTACATAAACGGACATCTTGAAATGATTGAAGAATTGGAAGAACCTATCCTGGTTTTTGCCGAAGGTAGAAAGCTTTCAATGGATTGTTATCGTAATGAGATTACTATGAATAATCTTTGATGATGGGGCAAAACAATGGAAATCGTGGATAAATATAAAAAAGAGCACCAAAATAAATATTTACAACCTATTTGGGACACCCAAACCGTATATGATGAAACGGGCGTCGTAATCGGCGAGGAAGGGGAAATGCAATTTCTGCTTTCGCCGAAAAAAGGACGGGTGGTCGTGCGAGATGTTCACCTTGAAAAAACTTACCAAGAAGGCAAAGACTATTTGCTTACGCCCAAAGGAATAAAACGTATTAAGGACGGAGGTTTGCCATTTTTTAGTGTGGATGAATATTTCCTGAAGGAAAAAACAGCGCCCATTATTTTAGAACTTGCGCCTGAAAAAGAAAAAATGATTTTCCATGAACAAAGATATATTTTCTTTGCGGAGGGCGCGAAAGGCGTTCAAAATTATTTGGCTGTAAGCTATCAGACGGATGAAAGATGGCAGGGATTTATTCCTGCACAGGACGAAAAAGCCAAGCCGTTTATCCAAGCGTTACAAGAGAATAGAAAGGCAAAAGTAGTGTTTTATGGGGATTCGATTACCGTAGGTTGCAATGCTTCGGGAACGGAGTATGGCGGTATGATCAATCCATACCTGCCCCCGTGGTATCGTTTGGTTTCCGATTATTTGGCGGAAAAATTTGACGCGGATATTATGGTTGAAAATCAAGCGGTAGGCGGTTGGTCGGTAAAAAACGGCGAAGATGCTTTTGATGAAAAGGTATTATGCCATTGCAAGGATACCGATTTGCTTGTGTTGGCTTTTGGTATGAACGACGCGCATACGCCTGAAGAGGATTATAGAAGCTCTATACAAGCAATGATGGATAAATATTTTGAGATTAACCCCCAAGGAAATGTTTTACTAGTCGCGCCTATGCTTCCAAATTGTCAATGTAAAGGTTGGCGCAAAAATCAAGAAATTTTTGAGAATTCTTTGCTTGAAATTCAGCAAGAATATACGAGGGTGAGTCTTGCAAGGGTAACGTCGTTGATTTTTGATATGGAAAAGACGGGCAAGCCTATTCGTGATTGGCTTGCAAACAGTGTAAACCATCCTACGGATTTTTGCGTTCGTATTTACGCGCAGGTAATTTTGCAAACGTTGCTTGGAATAGATTTTACAACGAAATGAAAAGGAAGGAAAAATGATGAAATACGTAACGTTTAGTTTTGACGACGGTGTAACACAGGATAAGCGTTTGATTGAACTGCTTAATAAATACGGTTTAAAAGCAACCTTTAACTTGAATTCTTCTTTGCTTGGATTGAAAGGGGGATGGGAATTTAACGGGAAATACTTAAACCATACGAAGGTATCGCCGTTGGAAGTAAAAGAAATCTATGCAGGGCACGAGGTTGCCGTGCATACTTTAACGCACCCTAATTTAACAGGCGAAGACGATGTTACGGTTGCTTATCAGGTAGAGGAAGACAGAAAGCAGCTTTCTCGTTTGGTTGGGTATGAGGTCGTTGGCATGGCGTATCCTTGTGGCGGTGTAAACAACGACGATAGAGTTGCAGGAGTGATAAAAAAACAAACGGGGGTACAATACGCGCGTACAATTACGTCTACGTTTTCTTTTGATTTACCTAAAAATTTGCACCGTTTAGACCCTACGGTATATATTTGCGAACCAGATAAAATGTTTGAGCTTGCGGAAAAGTTTATTGCCTTAAAGGCGGATAAACCGCAACTGTTTTATATATGGGGACATTCTTATGAGTTTGATGTGATGGACGAAATGTCTTGGGAACGTTTCGAGAGATTTTGCACGCTTATTTCAAGGAAAGAGGATATTTTCTACGGAACAAATAAAGAAGTATTGGGGCAGTTGAAATTGATATAGTAAGAGTTTTAGTAAAAAACGTAATAAATTTTATATGACGAATACTACAGAAATGCAATAATCGAAAATAAGACTTAAACTTTGTATTCGATTTAAATACTTTTGACTTTTCTTGAAGTTTAGAGTATTTAGCGAAGATATGGTAAAGCGGGTGGTGATATATTAATTCATCATCAACCAACTCCGACCGCTCGCTTGCCAAAATAGAAAAGAGCCTAAAAAACAATAAACTAATAAAAATTTATTGGAGCGTTTGTGGAGCGTGTCGCTGAAACCCTTATAAATAAAGGCTTTTAGAAAGTATATCCAGGTTCGAATCCACCTCTACTTATAATTAAAACGATAAAAG
>JAZRRB010000254.1:0-2906 GCA_045650385.1 Candidatus Scatosoma sp.
TATTTTTTACACACTTGCGTTGCTTGTTTTTCCAAGGTTAAAAGCGTTTCTTTCATCGATGCAAAGTAGTTTTTTTGCGAGGCGCTATCCCCTTTTCCCAACATTGAAAAATAGTCCTCAATAACGTTTTTTTCTTCCGATTTAATGAATTGAAATTCGGGGGTATTCAATAAATTATCTTTAAGGGGTACGCGCCCTCTTATGCAATCCAAAAAACGTTGTAATAAAAACGCAAATTCGCTTTTATAAGAATATTTCATAATAAAATCGGATAAAGGCTGCCTATAATAAGATATTTCATTGAGAAATCGCTCGTTAAACATCGTCAGTTGCGTAAAAAACAGCTTCCTTTTTCGATGTTTTTTACCGAATAGATATCCGCAAAACGTTGTAAATGCAACAATGGCGATTCCCAGCAAAAATTTTGCCATCATAGTTCCTTTCCCTCTCTATCGTATATAGCCGCTATTTCGCCTATTTTTTCTTCTTTTAATATAACGAATCTATCAAAATAGCCTAAAAAATCTTCTTTTATCCGTTCTTTTTTCGAAAAGTGCGCGGATGCGATGACAAAAACGCCTGCGCAATAGGCTTTTTGTACGGCGGTACAATCCGCGATAGAAAGCTCGTCCGTGATAATCAAATCAGGGCGCATTGCCCGTATCCCCGAGGAAAACGCCGTGTTCTTATCTGCGTATCTCATTACGTCGCAGGTGTTTCCAACGTCGCCACAGGCAATTTCTCCGCGCTCATCACAAATTAATACGTTTTTTCTCGTTTTTTCACTGATAATTCTTGCTAAATCGCGTAAAATAGTAGTTTTTCCAAGTCCGGGCGGTGAAGCGATTAAAACGTTTTTTAATCCGTCTTGTAAGCACCGTGAAAAAATTTTATCGCCGCAACCTTTGATTTCGTGGGGAATACGAATACAAACGGATGTAAAATTTCGTATGGTAAGCGGTTGCCCTTTCTCAATGACATATTCCCCGGCTAGGCCCAATCTTGCGCCTTTGTCCGTCGTTATAAAGCCGCTTTTTATTTGTTCTTCCACGGAATAAACGGAATACTTTCCTGCACGGTATACACAATCGATTATATCAATAGCGTCGCATATCACGGCGTTTTCCGCGCGCTCTGTTAAGCCGTAATGACTTAAATAGCAATACTCCCCTTGATAATTCACGCGCGTGGGTTTATCGACGCGCAAACGTAGTTCGTAAACAAAGCGTAGATTGACGTGGGACAATGCGTCTTTCACATTTTCAGGTAGAAAATCCAACATTTGTATAATATACGCCCTTGCTTGTCCGATTAGAACTTTTTTTGCGCAAAAAAAACGTTCTCATGCGTTTTGCATGAGAACGTAATTATTTTTAGTAATTCAGCTTTACTCAGGGATTATTTATTCAACAAATCAGCAATGGAAACGCCGGAAATACCTTCTTCGCTCCATTCGGTAACTTCTTCAACGGGTTTAGCTGCTCTGGGCTTTCTCGTTTTTTCTTTACCTTCGCCGTCTTCCTTTTGCGCTTTTTCTTTTCTTTCCGTGTTTTCAGGCTTGGGTTCAAGCGCTTTGATGGAAAGGTTCATTTTCTTTTCAGCGCAATCCAACTTCAAAATCTTCGCATCGATTTCTTGACCGATGGTAAGAACCGTCGTGGGATTTTCAAGGAATTCGTGGGAAATTTGCGATACGTGTACAAGACCGTCGATGCCTTTTTCCACTTCGATAAATGCACCGAAAGGTACGATTCTTACTACTTTACCGTGGATAACGTCGCCTTCTGCGTATTTTTCAGCCGCAAGATCCCAAGGTTGGGGTTGCAATTGCTTGTAACCAATGGAAACTTTCTTCGTTTCTTCGTCGATTTTAAGAACTTTGAATTGATATTTCTTGCCGATTTCCAATACGTCGGTAACTGCTTTCGCGCCCGTCCAAGACAAATCGGAGATGTGCGCAAGGCAGTCGAAACCGTTTACGGATACAAACGCGCCGAACGCCGTTGCTCTTTCTACTTTACCTTCCACTACGTCGTCAACGTGGATATTTGCGAAGAAATCAGCTTCTTTTGCAGCTTTTGCAGCTTCTTTTGCAGCTCTTTCTTCTTCCATGATAACGCGTTGGGAAGCGATAATTTCTTTTCTTCTTTCCGTTTTCAACTCGATAAGACGAAGGCGCAATTTTTTGCCTACGTATTTATCCAATTCCTTTACGAATCCGGGACGAATTTCACGTGCGGGTACGAATACCGTATAAGAACCGAGTTGTGCGGTCAAACCGCCTTTATTGAAGCCGGTGCATTCAACTTCGAAATCTTTACCGGACGTTACGTCAGCGAGCATCGCTTCTTCTTCTTTCACTTGTTTGATTTGCTTTTGCGAAAGAACGACGCGCGGTGTTACCGCTACGACCATCAATTCAATCTCTTCGCCAATTTTGCCTGCGAAATCGTCTTTGTTGTATACTTCGCAGTCTACTTGGTCTTTGTCAAGCAGCACTTCTTTCTTGGTGTTCGGGAGCAGCACCTCAACACCCTTATCGTCTGCCGACGAGATCGTTGCCGTAATCAACTGTCCTTTTTTGAAACGTTGTTGATTGTCCATGTTCGCAACAACTTCTGCCATCGTTGCTTTTGCTTCTGTTTCCATTTCCATTTTTAAGAGAACCTCCTGAGTTTGCCCGTTAGGGGTGCTGGCACCCGTAACAATACCTACCTTTTTAAATCTTTTGATTTTTTTATATTCTAGATCGGCAGCGCGCCCCAAGCGAAAAACGTTGTTGCAATACTTCGAGCAGATATCGTAAAGCTTATTGGTGTTGCTGCTGTTCAAGCCTCCGATAACCAATACTGCGTCGCATTGTTTCGCAAGTTCGCTTGCTTCGTTTTGCCGTCCTATAGTAGTAT
>JAZRRB010000255.1:0-5048 GCA_045650385.1 Candidatus Scatosoma sp.
GTGCGCATACCGAACAAGAATCCGTTTTCCTCGCCTACGGCATCGAAGATCTCCACGTTTGCCCCGTCCAACGTACCGAGCGTCACCGTGCCGTTGAGCATAAATTTCATATTTCCCGTGCCGCTTGCTTCCATGCCTGCCATGGAAATTTGTTCGGAAATATCGGCGGCGCAAACAATTTTTTCCGCATACGAAACGTTATAGTTTTGCACGAACACCACTCTTAGTTTATCCGCCACCGAGGTATCCGAATTGATTTTTCTAGCAATTTCGTTGATATATTTGATAATCGCTTTCGCCGTATAATATCCCGGCGCGGCTTTCGCCCCGAAGATAAACGCCATTGGTTTGAAATTTTTAATTTCACCGTCTTTTAAGCCTTGGTATATCGCCACAGCGGAAAAGGCGTTGAGCAGTTGCCTTTTATATTCGTGCAAACGTTTCACTTGGATATCGAAAATAAAACGTTCAGGTAAAATAATCCCCTCTTTGCGCGCGATATACGCCGCCAAACGGCGTTTGTTCTCCTGCTTAATCGCAATAAATCTACGGCGGAAATTTTCCTCTTGGATATATTCTCGAATTTTTGATATTTGCGGCAAATCCGTTTTCCAGCCTTCGCCAATCCGCGCCGTGATTTCCGCCGCCATGTCGGGGTTATTCAGCAAAAACCAACGTCTTGGCGTGATACCGTTGGTGACGTTGACGATTTTTTGAGGGTATACCTTTTGCCAAGCTAAAAACGTGTCCGTTTTTAATATCTCCGTATGCAATTTTGCTACGCCGTTGACTTTTTTTGCCGTGAACAGAGCAAGATTCGCCATGTGCACCACGCCGTCTTTTACAATATAATTCTTTTCTTTATCCAAGACCTCTTTTTCAGCCCGCGCTTGTATCTTCTTGATAATTTCCCAAACATCGGGCAAGATTTTTTCAAGCATCGCCCCTTGCCATTTTTCGAGCGCTTCGCCCATGATTGTATGGTTGGTGAAACAAAACGTCTTTTGGCAAAGCGCAAACGCCTCGTCAAAGGAAAGTCCCTCTTTTTCTAACAACCGAATCAGTTCGGGAATCGCCAAAGTAGGATGCGTGTCGTTGAGTTGCAATACGTAGTTCTTGTCTATTTTTGAAAGGGAATCCCCTTTATCCTTTTGCGCTTTTAGTATGCTTTGTAACGCCGCGGAAACGAGAAAATACTGTTGACGAAGGCGCAATATTTTTCCCTCGTCCGTGTTATCGTTGGGATATAAAACAGCGGTGATTTGCGTCGCACGGAAATTCTTCTTTGCCGTTTCCTCCCCTTGCATTTTATCAAACAACGCAAAATCAAAGGGGGTTATCGGCTCGCTTTGGAAAAGGCGCAACGTGTTCACCGTATCGCTATGATACCCAATCACCGGCATATCGTAAGGCACGGCGTATACCGAATAATCGGCAAAATCTACCTTTATTTTTTCGTTTTCTCTTCGGATACTCCACGGGTCGCCCCACGCCGTCCAATCGTCTGCGTATTCCTTTTGAAATCCGTTTTCAAAGCGTTGTTTGAACAAGCCGAATTGGTAGCGCAAACCGTACCCATCCATGGGTATCCCTTTGGTTGCGGCACTTTCCAAAAAACAGGCGGCAAGCCTACCCAAGCCGCCATTGCCAAGCGCGGCGTCCTCCACTTCTTCCAGTTCGTTCCAATCAATACCGCGCGAAGACAACACTTCTTTTACTTCGTTTAATATCCCAAGATTGAGCAGGTTGGAAAACACCATCCTACCGATGAGAAATTCCGCGGAAAAATATCCACAGCGCTTTTTTCTCTCATTTTTGCTACGTTCCCAATCGGCATGGATATCCGCCATAACCGCTTTGGATAATGCTTGATACCGTTGTTTTATATCTGAGGAACGCTCGTTCGTTCCTTCCACTTCCAAAAGGTAAATAAATTCTTTGATAAACGCGTCTTTATTCCACTCCATAACCGTCTTCCTTTTAACGTTTATCTTTATTTTGCACATATTAGCGTTTTTTTAACCTTAAAAAAGAAAAAAGCAACGGCACAAAACCGTTGCTTTTTTGAGATTATTTTTTAATGGGTAATAATGCCCTCGTTTGTTTTTTATATTCGGCATACCCCTCTTTTTTCGATTGACGTTTCTCCGCCAATGGAATACTGATACACAAGAACAAAAGCGTATTGGCAACCGCCCCGAATATCAACCACCAACGTGTAGGCATAACACATACCGCCGCAAGCGCGATACCCCACCACATCGTAATTTCCCCTAAATAGTTGGGATGACGGGAATATTTCCAAAGTCCGTTTCTTATAAAATTCCCCGTGCGATTTTTGCGGAAACGGTGCATTTGCACGTCTGCCGTGCCTTGTAAAACTACCGCTAATATAGACACAACGAAAAATACGATACTGCCCGCGTTCCACTGCGCCACATATTCCATCGTATAAACGGCAGGCAAAACGCAAGCGTATACCACGAGCGTTGGTACGAGATGAATTCCAAAGAAATTGACGAACGGATACCATTTTTTCGATTGTTCTTTTAACTGCGTGTATCGCCAATCTTGATGATGCAATCCGTGAAAGGTGTACGCCCAATTTGCCGTTAATCGCACGCCCCATATACACACTGCAATCAAAGGCAACAGCCTTTCTAACGTCATCTCTTTGCCTATCGCAAATAGAATTAAAATGACTATCGGTTGTACACTCCAATACGGATCGTATACCGAGGCGTTTTTATAAATAACGCTAAACGCAAACGTAACAACCGTAGCCACAACGTCTGCTATCAGTAAATTCAACCAGAAATCAAACGGTAAAAACCGATAAACGAAAAAGCCAATCCCTATCGCAAATGCGTAAATAATAGATATGATAACGTAGCTCCAACTCCTTGACGTTTTCTCGCCTTTCAGCTCGCTTAAAAACTGTATCGTAAAGGGAATCGCAAAGAAGAACGAGAGTACGTCGGAAACCGATTGACAGCACTCTACGCCAAATATTCCCCAAAGCTTGGGCAACAACAATACGCCAGGGATATAGAAAAGCCCTTGACGAGTGATAGATAGAAGCGAGGCTATCGCTTTATTGCCCACCACTTGATAGGAAAGCCCTGCCATGAAATTGAGTGGCAGTAGCGGCATACAAATACATTGCAACCGAAGGGATATCGTCCCAATTTCCGTTGCCGTCGGCGAAAGGCTGAACCAACCCATAAGATTGGGCGCAATAATCGCGCAAACGCCAGCAAACAATACCATTAAAACGGTGGAGAACCCAAGCGTAAACAAATAGGCTTTCTTAACTCTATCATACCGTTTCGCACTGTAATTATACCCCAAAACGGGCTGATAGCCTTGCCCTATACCCAAGGAAATGGAAAAGGCAAGCATAAATACCTTTTGCACAACACCAAACGCCGCCTGCGCTGCTTTTCCGCCGTCCACGTACGCTGCCTCGCCGTACGTATACGCTGCGCGGCTTAAAAATACAGTGCAAAGGCTGGCAAGCACTTGTCTGCAAAAAGACGGGAAGCCTGTTACGATGACGTCCTTATACACGCCAAACGTGCGAGAAATGGAACGAATACGCAGCCTTACAACCGTTTTTCCGCTTAAAAACATTACGAGCAACACGCCAAAGCTGAGGATTTGACTGATACACGTAGCAAGCCCTGCGCCTGCAACACCCATATCCGCCGTAAAAATCAAGATAGGGTCAAGTCCCACGTTGACGACTGCACCCACAATCAAACCAATCATGGAAAGAACCGCTTTCCCCTCCGCGCGAAGCACGTTATTGAGTACGAACGACATGCACATAAACGGCGCGGATATAAGGATATATCTGGCGTATTCTTTCGAATAATCCAAGACTTCCGCCTCTAACGAACCAAACAGTTTTAGCATGGGCGTTAGGAAGATAAATCCTATCGCCAATATTAGCACGCCACTTAAAAGCGCGATAAAAAAGGAAGAAGAAGCAACTTTGTCCGCGCCCTCTCTGTCCCGTTTACCAAGCAAGCGCGAAACAAGACTTCCGCTGCCCATACCGTAAGTAAAACCGATTGCTTGAATAATCGACATCAAGGCAAGCAAGTTGCTAACCGCCGCCGTCACCGAATCGTTTCCTATCATGGAAACGAACGCCGTATCCGCCAAATTGTAGAGCGAAGTGACCATCATGCTCAGCGTTGTCGGTATCCCTAAGCCTATAATCAAACGGGCAATCGGCGTTTGCGTCATCCTTTTGTATTGCTTCTTTTCCAAAGCAATCGCCTTTTCGTCGCTATTATCCGTTATTAAATTTTCTTGTATTTCTTCCGTCATAATGATATTATTATACAACGATTTTTCGCATTTGGCAACCCGCGTACGCCATATACGTCGAAAAAAATAGAAATTTTTTTTGTTTTTTGCGCGGTAACACGCAACGAAGTATTTTACCGCTTGATTTTTTCTTTCGTTCGTGTTATAATAAGCGTATGAAAAAACAAGACAACACGCAAAACAAATATTTCAAAATTAAATTTCCCCTTGGCATTTATTTATTGATTGTCGCCATTTTCCTCTTATGCGCCGCCAGCATTTTCGTATCCGTTTGGCAAATCGCAAAATTCGGACTCGTCGGGTTTTCCGATTATTTGAAATATCCGTTGCTGATTCTTATCAGTCTTTTTTGTATTGCAGTCGTTATTTCCATGCTGATAAAATCGCAATACGTTGTCAATAAACAGCACCTTTTATCCTATTACGGTTTTATCAAAAGCCGTTTCCCCGTCCAAGACATTACCTCCATGCTTTTGGATACCGACACCAAAAAATTGACGATTCGTTTCGGGGAACAGTTTATCATATTGAAAATGCATTACGATTGGAGCGAACAGTTTATCCGTGCCATTTTAGACGTAAACCCCAATATCGATTATTCGTTTACCATGGCGGAAAACAAACCGCAGGACGAGAACAAATAAAAAGCAAACCGACAAGCCTTTGACAGCTTGTCGGTTTTTTGTAATAAGAATACCCCGCGTTAGACG
>JAZRRB010000256.1:0-1877 GCA_045650385.1 Candidatus Scatosoma sp.
CCTTTTGCAACGTGGAATACATCGTACCCACCTGCGAACGGTGTCCTTTACCGAGGTCTTCAAGACCTGCGCCGATCGAAAGACCGTCGTCGGAGAACGCGGACTGCGAACGGCCGTAAACGATTTGCAAGAAAAGCTCTCTCATTGCCGTATTGATAGCGTCGCAAACGAGGTCGGTATTGAGTGCTTCAAGAGGGGTTTTACCGGGGAGAATTTCCGCAGCCATCGCCGCAGAATGAGTCATACCCGAACAACCGATCGTTTCAACGAGCGCTTCCTGAATGATACCCTGCTTGATATTCAAGCTGAGTTTACAAGCGCCCTGTTGAGGTGCGCACCAACCGATACCGTGCGTGAAACCGCTGATATCTTTAATTTCTTTCGCATGAACCCACTTGCCTTCTTCGGGAATAGCAGCGTTTTCGTGACGAGCAACGCCTGCGCCTTTCGCAACGCAGAACATTTGTGCAACATCTTGAGATATTGTCATTGTGAAATTCCTCCAAATATTTTTTCCTGATATTAAACGTTTAGACGATTCGTTTACACGCACGCAAAACGGCGCACGCATAAACGAATTTACCGCATAAACTAAATACAGTATACCATATTCGAAAAAAAATTTCAAGTGCGCAAAGGCATATTTTTCCCCTTTTTTCCCTTTTTAAGGAAAAAATGATTAAATTTTGATAAACAATAGGGATATTTTTGTATTATCCATATTCTAAAATCAAAAAAAATCCTCCATAGAAAGCCTACTTCGCAATTTTTCAATAGCGTGTTTTTCTATCCGTGATATATACGAACGGGAAATTTTCATTACTTTCGCCACTTCCCTTTGCGGCAGCGGAATCCCACCTTTTAATGCGTATCTTAAACAAATTATCGTATATTCACGCTCGGTTAAAATCGCTTTAATTTCCTTTAACAATCGTTCTCTTTGTACGCTTCTTTCCACCTCTTCAAAAACACAATCTTCTTTTTCAAAAAGCAGGTCCATAAGCGTTAATTCGTTTCCGTCTTTATCCGTCCCCACCGGGTCAGATAAAGAAAGATTGTTTTTATGTTTTTTATTCGCTCGTATCAGCATCAAAATTTCGTTTTCTATACACCGCGCCGTATACGTCGCCAGCGTCGTACCGTGCCCCGATTGATAAGTGCCAATCGCTTTAATCAGCCCAATACTCCCCACCGAAATCAAATCGTCCGTCTCCGCCGCACCTGCGTATTTTTTTACAATATGCGCCACCAAACGCATATTATGTTTCACCAAAACGTCTTTCGCGTGTTTATCTCCTTTTCTTACCAAATCTAAATAACGTTCCTCCTCCTCTTCGGTAAGCGGTTTCGCAAAAGAATTTTTCGAAGCAATTGCCCCTGTAAAAAATACGATTTTCCCAATCAACCTCCAAAACAACTCAAAAAACATATCGCACCTCTTTTCAACACCTACCTTTCTCCACGATAAAATTGCTACCTATCGTATGTTTTGAAAAGCTTGTACTATTCCCAAAATACAACAAAAAAATAATTATGCGTGTCATAATACCTATGTTTGGCATAGCTAATGAGCCGTTTTTTGGCTATTTTTTACTTGTTTTAGCGTGTTTTTATGGTATTATGCGTGTCATAATACCTATGCGTGACATAATTGGCGGCTTTGGGGTACACTTCTCCCTTTCGTGGCAATATTTCATCAAAATAAAGCAAAAATCAGGCGAAAAGCCTGATTTTTGCATAAATAAAGACAATTTGAGTTTATCTGTAAGCCGAGTTCTGTCGTGTACGGTCATTTATCTAGACTTGCCGTTGCCGACAAGCTCAAGCGATATTCACGGTATTTATCGGACGGACCGCCCTATTTGACAAATACCCAA
>JAZRRB010000257.1:0-10112 GCA_045650385.1 Candidatus Scatosoma sp.
GGCTACGATCCGACTTCGAAATGATAATTTCACGTTTGGTAATATTCAATTTACCCGTATCTCTGCCCACTTCGTTGGTATAGGTGATGATATACAACGCATGAGAATTGCCTTGTTCGTCCACGTAAAGCACTTCGTCGCCCTTGTTTGCGCCGTCCGCGTATACGACTTTTACTATTACGCTATTTTCTCTACCGCTTTCGTTTACGTTCGTAATAAAGGACGTACCCTCGACAAATTGTAAAGTATGCCCCTCTAACAACGAATAAGAGTCTGCGTTTTCATCAACGATAACGTCGTCAACGCCATATTCGCGCGTGTCGCCAAGTCCGTCGCCGTCGCTATGCGCGTATCCGTCGTACGTCCAAGTACAATCGTGAGGGCGCACCAAAATCGGGCGTCCGTTAATCTTCAACGTCCCATCCGTCAAACGGTTAACAATATAGTTATCCGCAATATTGTTTGTGCCTGTATAGTCTTCTCTGCCAAAGCCGAATTCTACTGCATTGGCAATGTTGCCTACCTTAACGCCAGGTGCGTTAATTACCATAAGGTAATCTTTCTCGCCAAGCGTCGTGCCGTTTTGCAAGACGTTGGTAATGCCACCCTTGTTGCAATTTTCGTCGTCCTTATGTTCTATACCGTCATACGTCCACTCATGCGAGTGCGTTTGGATATCAATCGTGCGTGGATTGATTTTCAATACGCCCTTATCATCCGTATTGATTGTATAGTTTTCCGTTACGTCCTCTTCGCCGTCATATACGCTGAACGTAACGTCGTTTGCACAGCCTTCGCTGTCCGTTTCCCAAACGAATTGTACGGACGTAGCTTCTTTGATACGCAATTCGTGACTTCCTACAAGGTCAAAATACGTTGCATAATCAATGATCATGTTTGCTTGCGTATAGGTGTTTGTATCCGTATGTACCGTGCCGTCGTACGTCCACCAAGTATAATCAATCGAATTTACTTTTATTGGACGGGGGGTGATACTCAATTTACCGAACGTGTACGTAATATTCCCCTCAACGTCGCCGTAGCAATAGGTTACGTCTTCCCCATAGGTAGTGGTGATTTTTACCGTAAAGGCGTTATCTATTTCTTTTTCCCCTACGGTGGTAACCCCTGCGGTTTCGGCAAAGATATATTCTATCATGTCGCCTGTTGCCAAGGAAGAACCCGTATTGATTGCGGCGTATTCCCACGTGAAACGGTTGCCGTCATACGTATTCGATTTCGTTTCCGACGTTACGGCAAACGGTCTTGTCGTTACTATCAACGACGCGTCTTGCGAATATTCGATTTCATAATTATCCGTTACGTTATTGTTGTTTCCGTCTAAAATTTCTAAGGACACGGGCGTATTGATAACTTCGCCCACCGTTGTGATTTCCGTAGGCGTGATTGCACCAAACGTTTGCCCGTCGGCAAAGGACGTTTCACCGCCTACTTCATAACCGCCGCCTACCAACGGCGTACCGTCGTACGGCTTGGAATCGGACGCGGATACTACGTACAAGGGACGCTTTGTTACCGATAACGTACCAGGTATGCACTCTACATCATAATATTCGCTTACGTCGAGCCCGCCTACGGACTTGAACGTAAAGGTTGCAGTGTTCTCTGCTTCGCCCACGTCTACAATGCTAACGCCGTCAAACGTAGCTTCCAGCTTATCGCTTAACACTACGCCGCCGCTTGTCACCTCATACTCGGAAGAGGTGAATTCCGTGCCGTCGTATACGTGCGTTGCGTCGCTGATTTGAATCGTCAACGGTGTTTTTGTCAACGTTACGGTTTTCGGGGGCGCAATAATGGTGTAACACGCCGTTACATCTTCGCCGTTTGCATTAGAGATTTGGATATTGACAGGCTGAATTTGGTCTTCCGCCTCAGGATCGCCAACCCCGAGATATTGTACGTTAAAAGTAGCCGTATCGCCAGGGACAAAATTCCCCGAGATATTCGGCAATGTGCCGTATTGCAACTGACTATCCAAAACGGAAATCGTCACCGTTTTCGGCTGAATTACGAATTCCGTTTCATGGTTATAACGTTTTCCACCAAAGGCAGCGTCCGCCACCGCGCGTACACGATATGCGCCCGGTTTTTTCGGCATTTCACTGCTCCAATTGCCGTCTTCGCCGCAATATTCGTAAGAAACGTCGCTCATGAACGCTTCCGAATTCAAGCTTAACGAGTCCCCGTACATAATGATACTGGGACAGTTAATCTCGCCGTGAATAATACCTTTGGTTGCCAGCAACGAACCCGTTACTGCCAAAATGGCGCCAAGTATGCTTAGAATCAGCACACGGAACTTCTTCAAAATACGTAAGAAACCCGTGAGCTTATCTATTCTTGCCTTAAATTTATCATAAATCATATCTTTTCTCTCTTAAACCGAAATTCGGTTTTTGCGAAAATGTTTTTAATTGGTTCTATGCACACGCTTTCTATCTACGTGTTTATTCTGCTTAATATACGATTAGTATCCCAGGGATGGTGTCAACGGAATAACACGACGTTACATCGTTGCCATTTTTATCGTATACCTTTACCGTGAAGGTATTCAATGTATCACCTTGATCAACTAGAATAGCTTCCTTATCAAATATCGCGTTTATATAATGTCCTTCCGCCAAGCCGTCGCAATCTTCCAATATAGACCATGTTTCACAAGTCAACGGCGTACCGTCATAAGCTTGTTCAGCGCTGCCCGATTCTACCTTTAACGTTCTCGGATTGACACGGAGCTGTCCTCCTTCCGCGCGGATATTATATTCAACGGATACGTCTTTTCCGTCCGCATCGACAATCTTCACCGCAAAACGGTTACTCGATTGCCCTACGTTTGTTTGAGAACCGTTAAACGTAACGCTGATCGTATGTCCTGCCGCTTCACCGCCGCCTTCATCTACCGTAAGTACATACGGCGTGTCATCGTTGGTAAGCGGTGTCTTGTCGTACGTCTTTTCAATCGTTTCCGAAGAAATCGTCAAATCGTATCTATATATGTGAATATCGCCGCCAGCGACATCAATTTTATATTGGTCCGTTATATCGTTGCCGTCTTTATCACGCAGGATAAAGGATTCGATTTTTGCTTCGCCCTTGCCCAAGCCTACTTCCGTTCGCGAACCGCTAACGATTACTTCGGGGCTGTAACCGTTTTCATTTATCAGCTTTTTCAAATTCGCACTCATGTTCAATCTATTCGTTGCGAACAAGGGTGTTCCGTCGTACTTTTTGGAGACTTTCAAAAGGGATACAGAATACACGTCTTCTTTATCGCTTACAGGAGGATTTATAGGCATGCTATCCGTCATACCGTTATTACCAACCGAGGAACCGCCCGTTACTTCCATGGCAATCCAACCAACACCTTTTACGTAAATTTCCGTCCATGCGTGTCCGTGTTTAATCTTTACATCCACCGATTCATTGGCTACTGCATCCACTACGTATCCTTCCGTATAGCGTGCAGGAATCCCCAACGCGCGGTAGATAAGCGTTGCAGCCGCCGCGTAGTGTTGACAAATACCTTCTTTATAATCTCTTAAAAATGCAACGACAACGTCTTCTTCTTTGTCCATTGCTCTATTGTATAACAAACTATACTCCGCAGCGTTTTGCACGTATTTTGCCACTTTAGAAGCAATCGCATTTGTTTCCGCTGTCCAGCCTTGCTTTTCTATAATCGTATTGATATACTCAAGCGTTTTCGGCGGTACGTCCAAGTAGTTTTTTGTTACGTGTTTTTCGTAATAATCATTTTCTATTTGTTTGTATTTATCGGGCATCCACGAAGACGTAATCCTTTCCGCGGATTTATCATGGCTATACATGTAATATCTCACGGAATAGGTCATACCCTCTGCCACACCTACGTTATACGCATCACCCGTTTGAATATTATACACGTAAGAGGACGCGTCCATATAATAGGGCAACATATATCCCACGTCGTATAAGGACGTTATATCCATGGATTGCTCTACATAGTTGGCATTTTCCAAAACTTTACCCGTCAAATAATTCATGCCGTAAGTATCGTCCAACAAATCGCCTTGATATTCCTCCGCCGCAGTCCAGCCGCGTCCTGTGTAATTGCCGTCGCTTTTGATACGCAAGAACATTCTACCCGTCTCGCTTGCCGTTACCTTTGCTATCGTGATTTCCATTGCACCAATAGCCAGGGGCGCACCTAAACCCAAATAATTTTCCAAGCCTTGTTGCTTGGTTAAATCGCCTATCAAGCCGTCGCCGTTCAAATCATCGCCAATACCGTCTTTATTCAAATCGTCAAGAAATCCGTCGCCGTCAAGGTCAAATCCTAAATCATTGCTTTTATCGCCGTCAATGCCGTCACCGTTCAAATCGTCGCCTTTACCGTCGCCGTTGAAATCGTCGATAACGCCGTCGCCGTCAAGGTCTTGATAAATATCGCCAGTCAAATCGCCAACAACGCCGTCACCGTTCAAATCGTCGCCTACTTTGTCAAAATCGAAATCGTCAAGAAATCCGTCGCCATCAAGGTCAAAACCTAATTGACTGCTTTTATCGCCGTCAATGCCGTCACCGTTCAAATCGTCGCCTTTACCGTCGCCGTTGAAATCGTCGATAACGCCGTCACCGTCAAGGTCTTGATAAATATCGCCCGTAGTTTCCCCGATAATGCCGTCCATATCCAAATCATCGCCGACACCGTCAAAATTGAAATCGTCGATAAAACCGTCACCGTCAAGATCAAGCCCTAAACCATTGCTTAAATCGCCTGGGATTCCGTCCATATTCAAATCATCGGCGTTACCGTCGCCGTTAAAATCGTCCCAAACGCCGTCGCCGTCAAGGTCTTGCTTCAATTTGTCCGTTAAGTCGCCAAGGATTCCGTCACCGTTCAAATCGTCTCCGGTACCGTCGCCGTCAAAATCGTCAAAGAGTCCGTCGCCGTCAAGGTCTTGAGCAATATCTTTGATTGCGTCCATAAAGCCGTTTAAGAAATTATTGCCGCTGTTAATATCGCCGCCCTTATTCGCTTCGGTAAAAGTACCTGTCGGTTCGCCTGTAACAACAAGTTTCCCAGGGAATTTTTGTACGTCGAAATTATACGTAACGTCTACGCCGTCTTTCAATATTTTTACCGCGCCAATGGTGTTATCGGCTTCGCCCACTACGGGGAGCGATCCAATAACCTCTACCTCTTCCTCGTAGCCTTCGGGCAAAGGATAAATATTACTAATCGTGTAACCGTCAGCCGTGCAAGGCGAACCATCGTATTCTTTGGTATGACCGTTGCTCATTATATAAATAGGACGCTTGGAAACAATCAACTCGCCCAAGTCATAGTCCACGGAATAGTTATGCGTAACGTCTTTTGCATCCTCGTCGTAAATGCGGATAGCTACCGTATGTACAGATTTGCCCACGTCCGTTTGTGAACCAGTCAATACGTATTCATACGTATGTCCTTCTAAGAGAAGTTCTTCCGTAACCGAACATTTACTTGCGTCGCCAAACATGGGCGCACCGCTATACATCGTCGAGATATTTTCCGACTTAACGATAATAGGGATGGGCTGAACGAACAATTCTCCCACCTGCTTTTCAATTTCATAATATCCCGATACGTCTACGCCGTCTTCGTCCAAGATACTTACCGTAAACGTATTTTCCGTTCTACCTGCGTCTGTACGTTGCCCTGTTACCGTTACCTTTGCCGTGTGCCCCTCTTCCAATTTTCCGTCGACAAGAGTCCACTCTGCACAGGTCAAAACTTCGCCGTTGTACATACTGCTTTTTGAAGCGCTTGCAAAGACAAGCTTATTCACGCCGACGTCCAATACACCGCCGACGATTAAGCCTACTAAAATACAAATAACAACGATAATTCCTATCACTGCGGAACCAACAAAATAAACCAATTTCGAGCGATGTTTCATCCGCGCTCTCCTTTTCAAATACTATTTCGCTATTATGCGTTCATTTTCAGACGTTGTACGTATGCTTTGCAAAGCTTCATCGTATTCCGTCCGAACAGTTCGTCCAAATATTCGCAGAATCCGTCTACCATACTTCTGATATATACGGGGTTTTGCGTTTCCAATTTTCTAAGCACTTTCTTCGTCAAAATATCGTCCAGCGCTTCCAATTCGTCTCCGCCACACGCTACGTACGTGGGGATATACGCCTTGATTTGCTTCATGATACGGTTACCGAACGTGATATGGAAGGTACGAATCATGTATTCGTCCAATTTTTCCAATCTTCTCATGTTTCTATTGGTTATCACGTAATCTTTTTGCGCTTCTTCCGCAAGTTGCATGAATCTTTCCGCCGTGATATGAATACTATTTGTCTTAGGTGCTACGAACGGTTCTGACTTTTCATCCAAGTTCATTACCATGGCTCTATCGTATACCTTATCCGATATTGCAAACGTCGAGTCGTCGTTGTTTGCCGTTCCGATAAACCACATGTTGTTCGGCAACTTAATTCTTCCGCCCTTTAATTGCACGGGATCGTTTTCCCACTCGTCCGTTACTACGTCCAAGTATCTTCTATCAGGGTTCGGCAATTCGAGCAGCGACAAGAATTCCGCAAAGTAATATTCTACACGGGCGATGTTCAATTCGTCCAATATCGTTACGTAGACGTCTTTGCTGTAATTCGCTTCATACATCTTTTGCAACAACGTCGTTTCGTTGAAACGCTTGGTAAATTCGTTGTAATAACCGACAAGGTCCGTTCTTTCCTTCCACATCGGTTGTACGGGAACTACCGTCGATTTGTTATCTAAAAATTCACCCAGCGCGTACGCAAGCGACGTTTTACCTGTACCAGACATACCTTGCAGTATCAATATCTTCGATACGGACATGCCTGCCACAAAACGGCGGATATCGTCTATGCTGTAATACAATCTCAAACGGCTGCATGCAAAGTTTCTAAACTCTTCGCAAAACGTTTGCAACGTTATCCCTTCGTCGTATGTGTTTCTTTGATACTTGCTTCTGTTTGCATCGATTTCGCAAAGCATGTAAAAGCGCGATCTATCCTCGCCTTCTTCCTCTTCTTCCTCTACTTGCGGCGCTTTTGCTCCCGTTTGCAAAGGTGCTGTCCCCGTCATCGATACGTTATTAAATACGGCACCGGATATATCCAATTCGTATTCGTTTTTATTGAATATTAATCCTAACAACAACAAGAGCAACCCTATCGGCAAAGCGATAATAAACGCCAAGGTTATATATCGAACTTCTTTGGTGAGCAACGGTTTATCTCCCGATTGCAAATAATAATATAACGCCAACGCCAACAAAATACAAAGCACGATAATCGCTGTGATTATGAAGACGTATTTTTTATACGATTTCTTTTTCTTTTTCATGCTTTATCCTCGCCGTTCTTTTCTTCCTTTACAGTCGTCTTTTTCACCGTCTTTGCTTTCGCTTGGGACGGTTGCTTTGCCGTTTCCTCTTTTACTTGCGGTTGCACCGTCTTTTTCACTGTCTTTGCCTTTGTTTGAGACGGTTGTTTTGCCGCTTCTTCTTTTACTTGCGGTTGCACCGTCTTTTTCACTGTCTTTGCTTTCGCTTGGGACGGTTGCTTTGCCGTTTCCTCTTTTACTTGCGGTTCCGCTGTTTGCGTTGCATCCACCACCACCGCTTCAGGAATTGCTTCCGCTTCTTCTTGCGGTTGTTCTACTTTTTCCGTTTCTTCTTGCGGTTGCACCGTTTGCGTTGCTTCCGCCACCGCCGCCTCGGGCAGTGCTTCCGCTACCTCTTGCGGTTTTTCTACCTTTTCCTCTTCTTGCGGTTGTACTTTTGCTTCTTCAACGCTCGCTTCGTCTTGTTTTTTATCCTTTTTCTTGAACAAGCCAACCACTTTATCTTTTGCGCTCAACGTAAATCCTTTTACCGCTTCCATCGATTTTTTGATAAAGGATTGCTTTTCTATCTCTTTTTCAGCCGCGCTTTCTTGTGCAGTCGTTTCCGTCGGAACGGAAGTTTCCGCCGCCGTCGGAGCTTTGGGCGTAGGAACGGCAGGCGTTGCCTTTTGTTCTCTTGCCAATTCCTTTTCGCGTTTGGCAGCTTCCTTTTTCGCTTTGTCTTCTTCTCTCGCTTTTTTGCCAAAGACGCTGACAAACATTTCCTTAATCAGTTTCCATTGCGTCTTACGCCACTCTTTTTTGAAGAATTTCTTGAATACCACATATTCGTGTTCCAATTCGTCGATGGCTTCCTTGCTGGTAAAATCGTCCGCTTCCGTAATCAAGCCGTGTTCTTTGCGAATTGCCTTCAAGCGCGCATCCGCAAGCAAACGTTGTTCTTCGAGTGCGGTATATCTTTCCTGCAAAGAGGTAAGTTTTGCCACGCCGTCGTCGATTTTCGCATGCAACGCATCCGATTCGGCGGTGTATTTGTCTTTCAGCGATTGTACGGTGTTTTCAAATTCCGTCCGCGCCTCTTTCATCGCAAGAAGATGTGCTTCTTCCTCTTGTCTTGCCTTTTCTGTCAAATCCTCAACAACCTTAGCGTGCGCTTCGTTAAGCGATTCGATTTCCCCTGCGTGCGCTTCGTTAAGCGAATCAATTTCTCCTGCATGCTGTTCATTAAGGGCGTCGATTTCTCCTGCGTGCTCTTCATTGAGCGCATCAACTTCTTCTTGATGCAATTGCGTCAATTCTTCTATGCGCGCATTGAACGTTTCTTGCGCCTCTTCCATATCCGCTGCAAATTGCTCGGTTATCCTCGTAATTTCTTCACTGAGTACCCTTGCCGCGTTTTGCGTTCTTTCCAATTCCGCATACGTTTCTTGCAACGACTCGTTAATGTTTTGCAATTCCTTTTTCGCCAGCGCAAGTTCGTCTTCTTCTCTTTCCAAATCGTGGATACGCTCTTCCAAAAGTTCGATATATTGCGTGTGCGTTAAACCTTCGTTGCTGATATGTCTTTCGATATTGCGGATACGTTCTGCACGCTTGGCAATTTCCTCCGCGCGACGGCGATCTTCTTCCTCGTCGTATCTTTCACGGAAATGGTCGCGAATACCCAAACCGTATTCGTACGCAAGGAACAACGTTCCGTCTACCATATCCGCAATTTCTTCGCCTGCCACACCAACAAACGGCGTGAGTGCGTTTTTCTCCGTATGAATCGTATACCCGTCGTGATTATAAGCGGCAACGTATTCGTATAACTTCAACGCCTCGCGGAAATTACGGTTCATTTTTAATACGTTCGTACGCGTAATGGGCGGCTTTAACATGGGCGTTTTACTAACCTCGACCATGAGCGGCGTTTTTAAGAACGCAATGACTGCTTGGTGCAATATGCGCATGCGGTCCAATTCCCTTTGTGCCATGTTGTGCGCACGCAAGTACTCGTCATTGGCACGTTCTTCCTGCATGTTAATTTGAATTTTGATTTTGCGGTTTACCTCGATAACGTCCTTCTCCATGGACAATACGCCGTTGTACGTATTCGTTAATTCGAGAATTTTCTCATAACGCATACCGATGAAATCGCGCAAATAACAAAGGAGCATATACAAGAATCTATTTTCGTATACCGCGTAATCACTCAATCTTTCCACAACGTACAACTGGTCGGGAATCATATCTTGCCCCTCTTCCGGCTCACGTGTGAAATAATTGCTGTGGCGCGCCAAATGTTCCACCGAATCCTTGGAAACGCGTTTCACCTTTTCAATCGGTTCTACTTCCCCTTGCGTACGGATGAATTGTCTTTCTTCTTTGATGGCCTTTTCAATAAATTCTAATTTGTTTTCAATTTCATCCAGCCAATCCGTTTCCACTACGCAGTTTTTTCGCGTAACTTCAATTTTGTCCTTCTCGCTGTCCGCCGTGATTATCGCCGAACGCTGTACTTTGCACTCGGTTTCATTTGCCGTATTTTTTCGATAATCCGCCAACGCGCGGTATAACGTGTCAAAATAGTTCATTTGCCTGCTTTCCTTTTATGCTTTCGCTATTATGCGTTCATTTTCAGACGTTGTACGTATGCTTTGCAAAGCTTCATCGTATTCCGTCCGAACAGTTCGTCCAAATATTCGCAGAATCCGTCTACCATACTTCTGATATATAC
>JAZRRB010000258.1:0-4221 GCA_045650385.1 Candidatus Scatosoma sp.
CGATCCGACTTCTTCGTTTTCGAGAGTGTTCTCTTCGTCTTCGATAATAATCTCTTCTTCAGAATCGTCGGGTAAAACAATCTCAGGCGGATTGTATACTCTTACCACGTCGTACCCCTTGCCGTTAAAGGTGAATTGGAATTCGAATTGCATTTTCGCCCTCACGTTTTCATGTATGAAAACAGCCTCTTGCGCAATGGTAACTACGTCACCTTTCTCTAAGTTTATATCATCAAAACAAATATTGTTGCCACCAGCACGCATCTCCATTATGTAAAGTTTCATTTCAGGACGAGCTTTTGCAATCGGCTCGTCGTTGATATAAACATACTTCAAAAAATTCTCTTTAGGTTTTTTGTCAATTTCCTTCCAAGAACTTTCAGAGCCGCCTAATTTAACCATCGAGCCTTTTGTTGTATCGCAATCATAAAGTTTAATCCCTAACTGCTTGCTCGATTGATACCCTGCTACTACGCCTGCTTTTACAATGGCGTATTCTCTATCGGCAACCTTTTCGTATGCAAGGGTTTCACTAACCGTAAAATCCTGCCCACCATTATAGGTTATACGGAAATCGTACATTATCTTTGCTTTTACGCTTCCGTTTACAAGCATTGTGCCCTTATCAATCGTTATTTGATCCCCTTTTTCCAAGTCGAGCCCTTGCACTACTATGCCGTTTTTCACGTCCATCGATAACAGTTTTGCGTTTTTTACAGTATTCCCGTTAACTTTGACATGGGATAAAAACTCGTCAGCCCCTTCTTCGATTTCATTCCAATCTTCCTTCGAATAGCCCATGTCTACACTTGAATATTTTATAGCCAAGTTATTATACAATAAAAGCGCAAGCTGGTCGGCTTTTGAATTTTCTTTTTGGCAAACAATGCTCATAATATAGTAATCTCTATTTTTCAAATCCGACATCGTTGCCTCTTGGGTTGTTTCCGTAGCCGTAGCGGCGCTTGTTAAAACCGTTTCCGTTTTATTAAGCGTTGCAAAACCTGCCACAGCCAAAACACTGCAACCAACAGCCAAACCTATTTGCAATAAATGCTTTCGAAATCCCTTAATCATTTTCTTTCCTCCCTGTTGGGCTTTTCATCAATATTTTGTCTTCTTTTTTCTCGTCAATGCCACTACGCCAAGCGCAAGCCCTACAATACTCAATCCTGCAATCGACGAACGGCAACCCTTCTTCGTTTCCGATTCCTCGTTATTTTCGCCGGAATCTTCATTTCCGCCTTGGTTAGGATTGTTAGGTTGGTTTCCTTGATTAGGTTTGGTAGGCTTGTTTTCGCCCTCGTCTTCGGGAAGATTGCTATCCCCCTCGTCCTCGCCTTGGTCGGGTTTGCCGGGTTTATCCTCGTCTTCGGGAAGGTTGGTATCCCCCTCGTCTTCGTTGTCCGTCGGCGGTACAACAATCGAATTGTTTTCTCTAACAACGTCAAACGTTTCTCCGTCGAACGTAAACGTGAACTTAAATTGCGTCTCTATCGTTGCTTTTCCTATTTCACATACGACTTTGGCGTCTATCGTTATCTCGTCGCCTACTTCCGCATCGATATATTTTAACGCGATACCGTTCGGGCTTATCGTATAAAGTACTATATCGGGACATACCTCTTTTATCGGTCTACCGTTTTTATAGACGTAAGTTAAAAACGAAGTATTTTCTTGTTTCGTCCAGCTTCCCTTGCTTCCGCCGAAATCAATCGCAACCCCTCTTTCGTCTTCGCTGTTATAACACCAAAAGGCAAGTTGGTCTTTCGTGCTGTTTCCGTCTCCTATCACGCTCGTTTTTACAACCGTGTATTCGTTTACAGTTTCTTCCGTCTTTGTTACGTCATAGCCCGTTCCGTTAAACGTGAACGTGAATTTTTGCATCATTTTTGCCGTGATTTCACCGTTTGCAAATACCGCGCCTTTATCTATTGTAATTTTGTCACCGCTTGTCAAATCAAGGTTTCCAAATGCCAAGCCGTTTCCGTTAAACGCCCAGAAATCTAAGCTTGGATATTTTTCCTTGATAGGCATTTCGTTTACCTTCACGTAACTTAAAAACGAATTTTCAGCATTTAACTTCGTCCAACCTGTTCTACGATACCCTAAATTTACGTTAGAATAACTCTTTTCCGCATTATCAAAAAGTTCAAATGCGAGCTGGGTTGCACTGCTGTTACCCGTATTGACGCCTGCGTCTAAGATGTAATAGCTTCTATTTCCTACCTCTTCCAAGAACGCATCGCTGATTGCATAGGACGAACCGTTATTCTTAAACGCAAATCTTTCTTGCATCGTCATTGTATAATTTCTATGCGTGAATATTGCGCCCTTTTCTATCGCGATTACGTCACCTTTTTGGATTGTAATATCTTTTAACGCCAAGCCTGCGCCCGTTTCTAATGCGTGAAGACTTACATCGGTGAAAACTTCTTTGATAGGCTTTCCGTTAAAACGGATATATTCTAAAAAGGCGTTGTCTTTGCCTATCTCCGTCCAACCGTTTTTACGATACCCTAAATTTACCGTAGAAGCTGCCTCTTCTTCATTGTTCATAAATTTGAAGGATATTTGGCTTTCGTTGGTTACGCTATCGTACAAACCTACTTTTACAATCGAATAATCGCCGCTACCCACACTTGCCGTACCGTTCGATTTCTCCACGCTATACGCGCTTCCGTCAAATTTGAAGGTATATTTATACCCCATTTCCATTTGAACATCGCCGTTTACGTGCGTTGCGCCGCGCTCTATCGTCACTTCATCGCCCGAACTTAAAGACATTCCTTCAAACGATAAGCCATGCCCCGTTTCCATCGCCCAGAATTTCAAGTTGGGGTATACTTCCTTAATGGGCGTTCCGTTCACCTTTACGTGGCTTAAAAATGTCGTGTCCGTATTTATCGCCGTCCAACCCGTCCACCTATAACCTAAATCGAACGAAGACAGCTTTTCGTTTTCGTTGTTCAAAAACTTCACGGAAAGTTTGCTACTATCCGAATTGTCCGCATACACTTCCGCTTTTACCAACGAATATTTGCTATATCCCACGTAATCTCTATTGCAAGCGTTGATTTCCACACCGCTTGACGTGTTGCTGAACGTATAGCCGTCCAAATTCATTGACGCGTCGTTGCCTTTTACTACGTTAAAGCCACCTTTATTGTTCGCCACCAAGATAATATTTTCTTGTACGCGCCCTGCTATGTTGGAGGTTGTATTTGAAGATATCTCCCCTTCGTCCCACATATTCGACGAAGGATTGACTATCTCAAAACCTTTTTTCAAAACGATTGTATCTAACGTTTCTCCGCCACCAGCGTATTCTCTCAAATGCAAGCGCGAATTTCCGTTGATTTCAATACCAAGATATGCGCTTCCGCTTCCTGCACCGTATATCCAAAGATTTTTCAATACGTCTTCGCCAAACATATCTTCCCATTTACGCCATGTTCTTCCGTTAATGAGAATTTTATCTTTATTGCTTCCGTAATTTTCCAAACCCTTGTAATGATTTACGCTTCCGCTTAATCCTTGCAAGTATATGTTGGGATTGCTATGGTTATGATTTCCCGAAGGGATACCGCTTCCGCCTGCCAAACTTGACGTCTTTATCGAGTCTTCATGCACCGTCACTTTATTATAACCGTTATAACCGCCGGCGGGAATAATTTTTGTATAATCCACGTAACAAACGTTCATATCTACGATTGCACCGCCGTCGCCTGCGTAAATGCCGTCGATTTTACCCGCGCCCGTATATTGCCACATCGTTACGTTACTATCGTATTTGGAAAGCTTATTTCGTTTGCTATCATCGACGTTATTTATGTAGCTGGGACCTTTCCCTGCATATATTTGCGTGGTCGAGCCACTTCCTCTTGGATAATACGCAAGCCACAAATCGAAATCTTTTACGTTTTCCATACCGATTTTCGTTTCGAAATAATAATCGTACGAATACACCATCGGATAATAGCCGTTTTCTTTCAAAATGTTGCAAAAGTTTTTCGCCGCGCCACCTGCAAAAGAACCAATATCGTAGATATCGCTCCCCGGTACGTTGGGATCATCCGTGTAATCCCCGTCTTCCGCGTCAAAAACAATCGGGAAAGAGAATACGCCAGGATAATCGTTCAAAAGCTCCACTACCATTTCCGCTTCGTTTGTTATGTCCGCCAAAGTAGGTGCATAACTGAAAAAGTAGGCCCCAAGGTG
>JAZRRB010000259.1:0-2203 GCA_045650385.1 Candidatus Scatosoma sp.
CCTAAGACCGCTTGGCCTCCGACTTCCTCTTTAACGATGTGCAACGTCTTTTCGTAATCCTTGTCAATCACTTTCGTCTTGATTGCAAGCGTTTTCAAGTTAAGAATAATTTCGGGAACGTCTTCCTTAATTCCTTCCACAGCGGAAAATTCGTGTTTTACGCTACCGTCAAGGAATTTGATTCCCTTTACCGCTGCGCCGGGCAATGCGGAAAGGAGAATACGTCTGAGATTGATACCGATAGTAAGACCGAAACCTTTCTCCAAAGGCTCACATACGACTTTCGCATAAAAATCGTCGTTTTCGAGCACTTCGAGTTTGGGCATATCCATTTCGATCATTGTGTTACCTCCTGATATTTTTCAATTATTTGGAGTACAATTCGACAATCATATGCTCTGCAATCTGGCTGTCGATGTCTTCTCTGGTGGGAAGAGCCAATACTTTTCCTTCAAGTTTTTCTCTGTCAAACTCAACCCATTTAACAAGGCTGTTGTTTGCTTTCGTTTCTTTAAGTTCCGTGAAATATTTATTGCCCTTTCTATTTTCCTTAACAACGATAACGTCGCCGGCTTTTACGATGTACGAAGGAATCGTAACCGTCTTGCCGTTTACGGACAAATGCGCGTGGCTTACAATTTGACGAGCCAACGTTCTCGAAGGAGCAATGCCCATTCTGTATACAACGTTGTCCAATCTTCTTTCCAACAAGGAAAGCATGTTTTCACCCGTAACGCCTTTCATGCGATCAGCCATTTCGTAATATTTACGGAATTGACCTTCTTGTACGCCGTAAATTCTCTTGGTCTTTTGCTTTTCACGAAGCTGCAAACCGTATTCGGAAACCTTCTTTCTGTCTGCGCCGTGTTGACCGGGAGCTACCGGACGCTTGTTAAACGGACATTTGTCCATATAGCACTTGTCCCCTTTAAGGAACAATTTTGCGCCTTCTCTTCTGCAAAGCTTACATTTTGCTTCTCTATATCTAGCCATAATACTTACTTTTTGCCTCCTGATTATACTCTACGACGCTTCGGGGGTCTGCAACCGTTGTGAGGGATAGGCGAAACGTCGGAAATCAGCGTGATTTCGAGTTCGCAAGTAGCCAATGCGCGGATAGCGGATTCTCTACCAGCACCAGGGCCCTTTACGTATACTTCTACCGTTCTCAAACCGTGTTCTTTTGCAACCTTCGCAGCCGTTTCAGCAGCCATTTGCGCCGCAAACGGCGTACCCTTTCTGCTGCCTTTGTAACCAAGCGCACCTGCGCTCGATTGCGAAATTGCGTTACCGTTCATGTCCGTTACCGTTACAATCGTGTTGTTGAACGTGGATTGAATATGAACTTGTCCTTTGTCTACTTTCTTAAGTTCTTTGCGCTTACGGGAAACGACTTTCTTTTTAACTTCTGCCATTTTTTATCGCCTCCTTATTACTTCTTCTTGCCTGCAATTGCGCGTGCAGGACCTTTACGCGTACGTGCATTTCTCTTCGTGCTTTGTCCGCGTACGGGCAAGCCCTTTCTGTGACGGATGCCTCTATAACATCCGATTTCCATAAGGCGCTTAATGTTAAGGGATACTTCGCTACGAAGTTCACCTTCTACTCTCAAATTGTGGTCAATATATTCTCTGAGTTTGGAAACGTCGTTCTCGTCGAGATCTTTTACTCTCGTATCGGGATTGATGCCCGTTTCCGCGAGAATTTTCTTAGAAGTCGTCAAACCGATACCATAGATATAGGTAAGCCCGATTTCGACTCTCTTTTCTCTGGGTAAATCTACACCGGCAATACGTGCCATTGATTTCTGTCCTCCGTTTTTTTACTTAATTATTTTCTTTTCTTTGTTTATCTCTAACAAACGCATTAGTTCGGGCAGTGGAAAATGCCTTTCCTTCGCGCTGTATTGTTTTCAAAACTCGCCTTATACGCGTGTATATACGCGTATAAAAAACGCAACAAAACTGGATTTCCGCGATTTCCACGGAAATTCAGCCTGATTTACGCTATTTTTTTGGAATTTTATCACCCAAAAGGCGATATTACCCAAATTACGGCAAATAACATTATATCATACTACGTCAAGTAATGTCAACCGTTTTTTGGTAATTTTTTCAAATATTTTTTTAGCCTTGTCTTTGTTTATGGCTCTTGCTCTTGGAACAGATAACCATTACTCTGCCGTTTCTTTTGATAACTTTGC
>JAZRRB010000260.1:0-2630 GCA_045650385.1 Candidatus Scatosoma sp.
AAGGCAGACCTTGCTCTTATCATTGAAGAAACGTTGAAACAACGTATTAAGGGCGTTAAAAACGAATCGGGCGTATGGATTACGCCTGCTTTCCCCAAGCTTATTTATGTGCTTGAGCCTGATAATATTTCGGAAGAACAACCGTATTTCTATTTGACGGAGCTTGCGGCAAAATGTACGGCAAAACGTATGGTTCCCGATTATATTTCCGAGAAAAAGATGCTCGAATTTAAGATTGATAAGAACGGCGAAGGACATTGCTTCACCTGCATGGGTTGCAGAAGTTTCTTAACGCCGTACGTGGATGCAAACGGTAAACCGAAATACTACGGAAGATTCAACCAAGGCGTTGTTACGATTAACCTCGTAGACGTGGCGCTTTCTTCCGGCGGCGATATGGATAAATTCTGGGAAATCTTCGATGAAAGATTACACCTTTGCTATCGCGCACTTATGCACCGCCATACCCGTCTTTTGGGTACGCTTTCCGATGCCGCACCTATTCTTTGGCAGTATGGTGCGCTGGCAAGATTGAAAAAGGGCGAAGTGATTGATAAATTGCTGTTTGGCGGATATTCTACGATTTCGCTCGGCTATGCAGGGCTTTACGAGTGTGTAAAATATATGACGGGCAAATCGCATACGTCTGAGGAAGCAAAACCGTTTGCGCTCTCCGTTATGCAACACATGAACGATAGATGTAAAGAGTGGAAGGAAAAGGAGAATATCGATTTCTCGCTTTACGGCACGCCATTAGAGAGTACGACGTATAAATTCTCGAAATGTTTGCAAAAACGTTTCGGTATCATCGAAGGCGTTACGGATAAAAACTATATCACCAACAGCTATCACGTACACGTTAGCGAGGAAATCGACGCTTTCACCAAATTAAAGTTTGAAAGTGATTTCCAACAACTTTCCCCTGGTGGCGCTATTTCGTACGTAGAAGTACCCAATATGCAAAACAATATTCCCGCCGTGCTTTCGGTTATGAAATTTATTTATGAAAATATCATGTATGCCGAACTCAACACCAAGAGCGATTATTGCCAAGTTTGCGGATACGACGGCGAAATTCAAATTCAAACGGACGAATCGGGCAAACTTATTTGGGAATGCCCTTGCTGTAAAAACCGCGATCAATCGAAGATGAACGTTGCCCGTCGTACGTGCGGTTATATTGGTACGCAGTATTGGAACCAAGGCAGAACGCAAGAAATCAAGGATAGAGTGTTGCATTTATAATGAATTACGCAACGATTAAATGGACGGATATTGCCAACGGCGAGGGGGTACGCATTTCCCTGTTTGTTTCAGGTTGTACCCACCGTTGTAAAAATTGTTTCAACGAAATCGCTTGGGATTTTGCTTACGGAGCGCCTTTTGATGAGGCAATACAAAATCAAATCTTGACCGAGCTTGGTTCTTCGTTTATCGCAGGAATTTCGCTTTTGGGCGGTGAACCGTTAGAACCTCAAAATCAAGAAGCGCTGTATCCGTTTATTAAGGCGGTAAAAGAGCGATACCCCGAAAAAACGATTTGGTGTTATACTGGCTTTGTCTTAGACGAAAAAACGGGTGTTTTGCGAGAAAAACATAAAAACACTGACGTTACGAAAGATTTAATATCGTTTTTCGACGTGCTTGTCGACGGGCCGTACGTTGAAGAATTGTATGATATTCGCTTGAAATTCCGCGGTTCTTCCAATCAAAGAGTGATTGACGTACAAAAGACGCTTAAAAACGAAGAGTGCGTTTTATATATGGAATAAGAATAATTAAAAGATTTGCCGCATACGGTATTGTATGTCGGCGGATTTTTTTAAGGGAAAAATAATTGCGATTGCTACGGGTATCGTTGCTGTATTCGTTGTCTTAGGGGTATATATGTATACGCGTTATTTGGATAGGGCAACGGTAGAGGCGGTTTCGCAAAATTACTATTTTTTGGTCTCCGATTCTACGCACGTAGAGGCAAGCACGCAGGAAATTATATTAGATGGGGGCGCAGGTTACGTGTTAAATGCTGAGGGAAAAGAATACGTAACCGTTAGCAGTTATTTATCTTCCTATGAAGCGGAAACAATTCAAAAGAGTTTGGATAAGGAAACGCGCATTATCGCCTTGGGCGTGGAAAATTTATATTTTAAGACGAAAGAGGAGAAGAAAAACACGGCTAAAATTAAAGGTGCGTTTCAAGCGTTGGCGGATTGCATAGAGGTTTTATCAAAAGAAACGTCGAGATTGGAAAAAGGCGGCACGCAGGAATCGTGTAAACGAATATTGGAAACGCTTAGAAAACAATTTGTTTTTTTGGCAAAGGAATATAAAGATGTGTTTTTATCGTATGGACAATTATGCGATAAAACAGTAATAGAATTGGATAAATTATTAAACAATACGATATTTGTAAGCGATTTAAGACGATTACAATGCGAATTGTGTTACTCATACGTTTGTCTGGCTGAAAATTTTTCATTATAAAAATAAATTTTATTAAAAAGAACATTTTTTTTCAAAAAAGCAAGAAAAGACGCTTGCTTTTTTCTTTTTGATTGGGTATAATAAATAAGCTGTCGTAAGGGAGCGCAACCAAATAATGCTACTGTGGCTCAGCTGGTAGAGCAGCT
>JAZRRB010000261.1:0-1611 GCA_045650385.1 Candidatus Scatosoma sp.
GACAAGACCTGATAACAACTCCTTGGCTCACAGAACGACATGGCTACGATCCGACTTGAACAACGGCCCGATAAATGAGAATATAAACAAAACGAGCAACGTCACCAAACCAACCATAGACAAACGAGAACGGAAAAAGCGTTTTGCAACCATGCGCCCAGGAGAAAGAACTTTTACTCTATCCCCAAGGTTTTCACCGTGCAAATCTTCCGCCGTAGCCGTTTCTTCTACCGCGACGTCTTCGGACAATTCAATTTCGGAATTTTTCATTTTTTCTTCCATAATTGCCCTCCTTATTTCAACTTGACACGCGGGTCAACAACCGCATACATCAAGTCCGTTAACAATATACCAACAACCGTCAATACGGCGATAAACATGTTATACGTCATGATAAACGGAATATCCGAGTTTTGGAATGCTTTCCAAGCCGCTTGACCAATCCCTGGCAACGCAAATACTTCTTCGGTAATCATCGAACCGCCGAAAAGTCCAGGCAAAATACCCGCAAGCGTAGTAACAAGCGGTATCATCGTATTACGGAATACGTGCTTATAAACGACTTTATTTTCCGAAAGTCCCTTTGCGCGCGCCGTACGGATATAGTCCGCGCTGAGTACTTCCAACGTATTCGTACGCGTATAGCGCATCATCGAACCAATACTCAAAATAACCAAAACGAAAAGCGGTAATATCAAATGGTGCAGTTGATCGAGGAAACGTTCGAAACCAACGAGCGTTTGCGTCGCATCTTCCAACCCTTGCGCAGGAAACCAGCCAAGTTCTACCGCAAATAACTTAATCATAATATTGCCGAAGAAGAAGGACGGGAAAGAGATACCAATCATCGTCAAAACGGTAGCTGCATAGTCCAACTTCCCGTATTGATTGCACGCACATTTGATACCGAGCGGAATCGCAATCAAAAGCTGTAAAACTAACGATACAAACGAGATAATGAACGATACGCCCATATCCTTAAAAATCATATCGGAAATATTTTTACCACTTTGGAAGGACACGCCGAAATCACCGCGGACAAAGTTCCACAACCAACCGAAGTATCCTTTTATGATACCGCCAAACGAATTGTCAGCAAGCCCGTAATAGGCAAGCATTTCTTGCACTACCGCCTCTTTATCAACACCGGCGTTGTCGGGGACTTTTGCATAAAAGCTCGTAGGTGGAATTAACCGAACGAGGAAATACAAAATCACCGACACACCGAATAATATCAATAAAGAAATCAATAGTCTTTTTATAATGTATTTAACCATTTTTGATTCATCACTTTGTGTTAATTTTGAAATATAATTTTATAGATTAAAGATAATTTACTTCCCAAATTCTATCAATCAAACCAGAGTTCGTCGAAGGGTTTTGATTGAGCGTGCTTGCATCAATAAGCGTCTTATCGTATACAAACAAATCTTCTCTTTGATATACGGGGAATTCTACGGCAAGTTCCATAACCATATCCAACGCTTCCGTATAAGTAGTGAAGCGTTCGTCAACGTCCAACGTTTCTCTACCAGCTTCAATCAATAAGCTCATCGCATCAATGATTTCACGTTCTTTCGAATATTTACCGGAATTGATGTTGTTTTGCTT
>JAZRRB010000262.1:0-3431 GCA_045650385.1 Candidatus Scatosoma sp.
GCGCTCAATAAAGTGGGCGGCGCGAACGGTATCGGGCTTTTGGACATCGTAGAAAACCGTTTGGTTGGTATGAAATGTCGTGGCGTATACGAAACGCCGGGCGGCGATATCTTGTACGCGGCGCATAGCTATTTGGAAACGCTTTGCCTCGATAAATACACGATGCACAAAAAGCAAGAACTTTCCGTATGCTTTGCGGAACTTGTATACAACGGACAATGGTTCACACCGCTTCGTGAAGCGCTTAGCGCGTTCGTAGATAAAACGCAAGAAACGGTTACGGGTAAAGTTCGTTTGAAGCTTTATAAGGGCAACATTATCAAGGCTGGCGCTTGGAGTGATTATTCCTTGTACTCGGAAGAAATCGCAACGTTCGGTGAAGACCACGTTTACAATCAAGCGGACGCTACCGGGTTTATCAACCTCTTCGGTTTGCCTATTAAGGTACAAGCGGAAGTTAACCAAAAGAATAAGAAGTAATCAATCGCATTACGAAAGTAAAATATAACGGAGAAAAGTTGCCTACCGCTTATGCGGTGGGCAAACTGTGTGTTAAAGACTATGGAAAAAATGTGGGCAGGGCGCTTCCAAAAGGCGCTCGACAAAAAGGCGGACGATTTCAATTCTTCCCTTCACGTCGATTGTAGAATGTACGCGCAGGATATTAAAGGCTCGATGGCGCACGCTGCAATGCTGGCAAAACAGGGCATTTTACCCCAAGAAGAAGTGGATAAAATCATCGACGGCTTGGAAGAAATTTTGAAAGATATCAACGAAGGGAATCTCACGTTTGATAGCGAGGCGGAAGATATTCATATGTTTATCGAGGCGGAACTTACCAGCCGTATCGGGGACGCAGGCAAGCGTTTGCATACGGCAAGAAGTAGAAACGACCAGGTGGCGGTGGATATCCGTTTGTATCTTCGCGACGAGGCGGAAACGATTGTATCGCTTATCAAGGATTTGATTTGTGCGGTGGTAGACAAAGCGGAAGAAACGGCGGACGTGATTGCGCCTGCTTATACCCACTTGCAACGCGCGCAACCCATATCCTTTGGTCATCAACTTTTGGCGTATGCCATGATGTTTCTTCGCGATATTCAAAGAATTGAAAACGCGGTAAAGAATATGAATTATTCGCCGCTTGGCTCGTGCGCGCTTGCGGGTACGACGTATCCTACCGATAGGGCGTTCGCTGCGGAAAAACTTGGTTTTGACGGCGTAATGCAAAACAGTATCGACGGCGTATCGGATAGAGATTTTTGCGTAGAGCTTTTGTCCGCGTTTGCGCTGATTATGACGCACTTGTCCCGTTTCTCCGAAGAAGTAATTTTGTGGTCGAGCTGGGAATTTAAGTTTATCGAACTCGATGATTCTTATACCACGGGTTCGTCGATTATGCCGCAAAAGAAGAACCCCGACATGGCGGAACTCGTGCGCGGTAAGACGGGTAGAGTATACGGCGATTTGATGGCAATGCTGACGATTCTCAAAGGCTTGCCCCTTGCATATAACAAGGACATGCAAGAGGACAAGGAAACGATTTTTGATGCGCTCGATACGGTGAAGATTTGTTTGGAAGTGTTCACGCCGATGATTGCGACGATGAAGGTGTTAAAGGAAAACACCTACCGTGCGGCGCAAAAGGGCTTTATCAACGCCACCGACCTTGCTGATTATTTGGCAAAAAAGGGTATGCCGTTTAGAACGGCGTATAAAATTGTTGGACAACTCGTTGCCGAGTGCATTGGGAAAAATACCGTGCTCGACGATTTGCCTTTGAGCGATTATCAAAAGCATAGCGAATTGTTTGAAGAGGATTTGTACAAAGAAATTTCTTTGGAAACGTGCGTGGAAAAGCGTAACAGCTTGGGCGGTGCGTCCCCTAAATCGGTACGCCAACAAATCAAGTGGGTGAAAACGCAGCTTTGAAGTTTCGTTAAGGAGTAGAAATGAAAAAAGTATTTATAGACGGTAGCGCAGGTACGACAGGGCTTCGTATTTACGAGCGGATTTCAAACAGGGACGACGTAGAACTGATTGTTCTGCCCGACGAGGTGAGAAAGGACGCTAAGGCAAGAAAGAACGCTATCAATAGCGCGGACGTGGTGTTCTTGTGTTTGCCCGACGATGCAGCAAGGGAGGCTGTGTCGTTTGTGGAAAATGAAAACGTGACGGTAATCGACGCGTCTACGGCGCATAGAACGCTGGAGGGTTGGGCGTACGGCTTCCCTGAACTTTCCCAAAAACATGAGGAAAGAATTATGAACTCTAAGCGTATCGCCGTGCCCGGGTGCCATGCCAGCGGTTTTATTGCGCTTGTGTATCCGTTGGTGGAGGCAGGATTTTTGGATAAAGACGTGCTTTTGACGTGCCATTCGATTACGGGCTATTCGGGCGGCGGCAAGAAGATGATTGCCGAGTACGAGGATAAAAACCGTAACTGCTTATTGGACGCACCCCGTCAATACGCATTGGGGCAACAGCATAAGCACTTAAAGGAAATGAAAGCGGTGTGCGGCTTGGAAAACGCACCCATCTTTTGTCCGATTGTGTCCGATTTTTACAGCGGTATGACGGTAACCGTGCCTTTGTTTGCAAGTATGCTTAAAAAGGGCGGTATCGAGGATATCAAGGCGTTGTATAAGGAAAAGTACAAAAGCGAGTTTGCTTGTTACGTAGAAAACGTAGACGAGGGCGGTTTGCTTTCGGGGCTTGCTAATTCTAAGAAGGACGGCATGAAAATTGCCGTGGCCGGCAATGAAGAGCGGATATTGCTTCTTGCTTCGTACGATAATTTGGGCAAAGGTGCGTCTGGGGCTGCAATCGAGTGCATGAATATTGCTATCGGCGCGGAAAGAACGAAAGGTTTAGTATTATAACGAAAAAGGAAAAAAGAGATGTTAAAAGAAATACAAGGCGGCGTATGTGCCGCGAAGGGATTTACGGCAAACGGCGTGCATTGTGGTATCCGTAAAAATAAGACGAAGCGTGATTTGGCGCTTATTTACAGCGAAGTAGAAGCAAGCGCGGCGGCGGTATACACGACAAATCTTGTCAAAGGCGCGCCCATTTACGTCACGAAAAAGAATATTGAAAATGGCAAAGCCAAGGCGATGATTTGCAACAGCGGCAACGCCAATACGTGCAATGCCAACGGCGTGGAAATTGCGGAAAAGACGTGTGAAATTCTCGCCAAAGAAATGGGCATTTGTGCAAATGACGTTATCATCGCTTCGACGGGCGTTATCGGACAACCGCTGGATATCACGCCCATTGCAAACGGTATTCCTGCGCTCGTAAAAGGGCTTGGGGATAACAGTATGTTTGCTTGCGAAGGGATTATGACGACGGATACGAAAGCAAAAGAAATCGCGTTCGAGTTCGTTGTCGGCGGTAAAACCTGTCATATCGGCGGTATCGCTAAGGGT
>JAZRRB010000263.1:0-6787 GCA_045650385.1 Candidatus Scatosoma sp.
ACCGCTTGGCCTCCGACTTCCCGATGTGGTTCATGCTTTGTATGTTCCCCGTGCTTATCGGCGCATTGATCTCTATACCGCTTATCTATATCAAGCGGTTTTTGGAAAGACATATCACGATTTATGCCACGCTTGTCGTCGTATTTATCGTAGGTTTGTTCTTTGGGGTAACGATTTTGTTGCAAAAATTGCCTGATCCTTTGCGTTTGGTTGCCATTTACGGTAAGTTCATCAAGCAGTTGGAAGGCTGGTTTGCCACAATGCGTGGTTGGTCGCTTTGGTACGCGTTTATCGGTGCGGCAATGTACGGCGAAGCGGTATATTGGACGTTGCCGGCTGCCATCGGTGTTTTTGCGGTATTTGGCGCAGGTTGTTTCTTGATTGCCCGTCCCTTCTATTTCAAGGCGGTATCCTCGACGGTAGAAGCAGGCAGAACGAAAAAACATAAACCTCGTCACCATAAGCGTAATAACCTGTTTATGACCTTCTTCCGTAAAGAGTTAAAACTGTTTTTCAGAAACTCGCAATCGGTAAACTCGGCAGTGACGACGATTTTGTTGTTCCCGTTCATCTCGTACGTGTTCAACTTCGTACTTCTCGTCATCAATAAAAATACGCTTGGCGATTTCATGAGCATTGCGTTTAACGTCATGATAACCCTTAGCGTCCTTAGCGCGAATAACGCGCAAGCGGCGGCGGCAATCTCCTCAGAGGGTAGCGAATTTGCGGTATTGAAAACCGCGCCGTCCGATACGTCCGTTATTTGTTGGGCGAAGATAGCGGTAACGTCGCTTGTCAATTTGGTAGCGCTTGCAGTAACGTTCGTCATGTTGACGTTCACGACCAACTTGGGCGCGTGGGATTTGGTGTTGATGGCACTGTTGCTTATCATTTTAACGACGGCGCATATCATGTGGAGTTTCCAACTCGACATCAATAACCCTCGAATTTTAGATTATGCGCAAAAGGGCAACCACGTTGTCGATAACGTCAATATTGGTAAATCGATATTAATCGGCTTTATCACGGCGACGATTATCGGCGTACTTGCATTGCTTTTATTGATGGATACGACGAAAGTGAGCGGTTGGCTTCGCTTGTTCGGTATTGCATCGGCGTTCCTTGTGGCAAGATTCTATCTTTTAAGACGAAATATCAAAGTATATTTCAATGATATTCAAATGTAACGAGGTGCGGATATGAATAAAAAAGTCGTATATATAGTGATTTTAATCGAATGTATCCTCGCCGTATTTTTGATAAGCTTATTTGGACAAGCGATATTTAACGCCATTAGAAACGTGGCTGTGGAGGAGGTGTATTTCACCTACGAAGACGGCACGAAGATAGAAGATGACGCTCCGCTTAAATTCGAACTTCAAGGCTCGCAAATCGACTATCAACTGTATTGGTACGTCGGTCCGAAAAAAGCGTACAATAAAAAGGTAAAATTCACCTCCAGTAAGCCTGACGAAGTAGAAGTAAACGATGCAGGCGTAGTAACTTTCTTTGAACAGGTGGACGTAATTATCACCATTGAGTCGATAGACGGCAGTAACGTGAAAGATACAATCCGTTTAGTACCGCAAAAGAAAGAGGGTGGCGAAGTAGAGTAACCCTCAAAATAAAAAAAGTCTATTATACCGATTTTCGGTGAATATATGAAAAAAAGGAGACAAAGTATGAAGAAACTGAAAAGAGTAGTGGCAAGCATGCTCGCTTTAAGTTGTATCAACTTGGTGGCATGCGAAAAGGACGGCGATTCTTACAAGGTTACCTTGAAATTCGGGGACGAAATCTTGGATACCATCGACGTAGACAAAGCGACGCAGTTGGATATTCCCGACGCGCCCACGAAAGCTGGTTACACGTTTGAAGGGTGGTACATCGATGCAGAATTGACGAGGGAATATACGCCCGACGTATTGAGCGCAAATTTGACGTTGTACGCAAAATTCACGCCCAACACGATGTACATCAACTTAAAAGGTTTGGACGGTGCGACGACGGGGCTTGAAACCAACCGTGTGGCAGTAAAGAAAGGGGAAGAATACACCCTTCCTACGCCTACAAGACCTGGCTTTACGTTTGTTCGTTGGGAATTGGACGGTGACGCATTTGCGACAAGCGGTACGTTTGAATTGTCGAATTCCGTCAACGTTGTTGCAAGATGGGAAAAGAGCAAGTATACGGTAACGTTCAAAAACAACGGCAAAGAAGTTGCAACGCAAACAAATATCGAACACGGCAAGACGGCAGTAAAGGTAGACACGTGGGATAATTTCCCTGCTGGTTACGAATACGCTGGCACGTATACGGACGAGGCTTGCACGAAAGCGTATGATTTTGCTACGCCTGTAACGGGCGCAATGACGTTGTACGTAAAAACGCAGCCCAAGATGTTTAAGATTAACGTAAACGCCGACGGCGATACGCCTTTGGATAAGTTGGTAAAATACGGTGAAATGTATGAGCTTCCCGAAACTCCTACGAGAGAGGGGTATATATTCAAAGGATACACCTTAAATGACGCAGAGTTTGTCTGCACGGGCACGTATACGTATACGACGGATATTACCGTTGTAGCTAACTGGGAAAAAGATCCTGCATTTGGTAAGAGTACGGTAAGTTTCTACGACGGCGAAACGGAAATTGACTCGCTTGTAAAAGTGGTAGAAGATGGTACAACGTTGACGGCGGAAAGCCTTATTGATGCCCCCAACAAGGCAGGTTATACGTTTGCAGGTTGGTATGCTGATAAAGAATTGACGACGGAATTTGCTGATACCGTTATTAATAAGGATATCACAATTTATGCAAAATATACGGCAAATCCTTATAAGATTACGGTAAACTTCGATGGCGGTACGGAAGACGATCAATCTTCGGCAACGTTGAAAGAAATTGACGTTGTTTACGGCGAAACGTTTGAATTGCCTGCAAACCCTGTTAAAAACGGCTATACGTTCGAGGGTTACGTTTATAATAATAAAGCATTTACGGCAGGTACGTATACGTATGCGGAAAACATTACGATAACGGCAACGTGGAAGAGAATCGGTGCGGATGCGGAAGAAGAAGGAACGGATTTGTTCTTGGCAAAAGGCACGTATTTCAAGGAAAGAAGCAACGCAGACGACGTGTTCACGTACGTGTTCGTAACAGGCATGAAGTATGATTTCAACTCGTATAAAAACTTGGAAGTAATCGGCGCTGGTAGTACGTTAACGAAAGATGGTTTGTCCTTTACAACGGTTAGCGCGCATGACGGAATTATCCTTCGCTTCACCAAAGAAGTAGGCGGCGGTGTAATCACATACGAACGCCCTGCAAAGATCGTTGATCAAGTAGAAACGTTTGACGGCGGTAACGATTATCTTTCCTCGTGGGGTGCAAACGTAGATAGAACGTTGAACTTCCAAGACGCAAGCAAGACGGTTGCGGCAACGAGAATGGCAGTTGGTAAATCCAATTATATTCCCGATATGCAAATGTTCAACGATAAAGACGAAGCGCTTTCCTTCGATAGAGCAAACGTTGTTATGACGGTGACGGACGACGGCGTGGAAACGAACGATTATACGTTTGAAAACGGTGCGATTACGTTTGGTAGCTCGATTGCAGCTGATTCGGAAGTGAATATTACGTATTCGCCTAAGTATACGATTAATAATCAAAAACTCACGGTAAGATTGACGGTAAACGACGGTGTGAACGTGTATAACGACGAACAGCTTCGCACGGCGTTTAGGGATGCAAACGTACACCAAATCAATATGCTCCGCAACATAACGGCAACGGTTGCGCCTGAAGATTTGATTGCGGAACACAATATGCCTATCAACGAATACGGCCGTGCTATCTATGCGCGTAACGTATCTACAACGGGCGATTCCATTACGGTTAACGGTAACTTCTTCAAGGTGGACGGTAGCAAATTGCCTTTGATGAACAACGACTTAACAGCGCACGGTGCAAACTGTGAAAAGGACGAAAACGGCGAATACAAGTGTAGAATCCGTGACGATTGGCAAGAATCCAACCCTGCATACTACGTTCCTAACATGCAGCTTGGTATTTTCCAATATAAGTGCGAAACAAGTGAAGATCTCATTTCGCATGAAGCGGCAGTGGCGTTTAACGATTTGTATATCACGGGTAACTTTACCAAAGATGCTGGGCATACGACAAGATACGGCGATAGAGAATTGCTGACACAATCGGGTGCATATCACGGTATCGTACTTCGTGGCGGTCAAGCAACGTTGAACAATACGACGGTTATCAATACCAATATTGCTTTGTTCTCGGGTAGTGATCTTAGCTCTACAGGCAATACGGGCGCTTCGAAGTGGTTTGTTAACAATTCGAAAATGACACACTCTTGGGGCAACCAAATGTATTTGTACGATTTGAGCGATGCAACCTTCGTCGGATGTTACCTTGGCGATTGCGGCGGTGCGGCAATCACCTTAGATGATATTGCATACGATAAAGCAACGACGGATGTCAAGACTTCGGTTACTTTGGATGCAACGACGAAGATAGAAAACTACATTGTCGGTACGGAAGCGTACTTTGTATCTCGCGGTATGTCCGATTTGGCTATTCAAATGAAGACGATGTTGGAACAAGGTATCAGCACGGAGACGGGCGGCGCATGTACGGTCATTAAGTCGATAGGCGGCGTGGATACGTTTAACCTTGCAATTCTTGTAAGAAGCTCCGGTAGCGACACAAGCGAGTGGTTAGCTGACGCACAAGGTAAACCTGATATGACGCTCGTAACGCCGTATATGTTCTATCCTCAAGGTGGATTGTATAATGGTTACTTCATATTTGATACGAAGAACCCGAACGACCCTGTAAACTATATGTTCGGTTACGTAGAAGTTAGGGTGAAAGGTCAATAATCCAAAAACGGTGTAAAAACCAATAACAAACAACAAACCGCCCTGCGCAGTAATGCGCAGGGCGCGTTTTATTTTTAACGCCCTTGTGTAAAGGACGCTGGCGATGAAAACGACGGAGCAATTGTAAAAAGAAAAGCGTTGATAAACCAAGAATATAAAACATAAAAAAGTTTACGCTTTTACCCGCAAAACCGCCTAAAATTCGCGCGATAAACGTTTTTGTGGGTGTTTATCCAATTATTGCAAAAACGCCATAAAACGGACAAAAGAAAGGGGGAATAAAGATGGGTAGGAAGGAAAGAAAAACCGCCGCAGGCATAATGCCTGCGGCGGTTTTATGGTTGTTTTGTTTCTTTGTTTACGCTTGTTTTTCCAAAGAAATGGTGGAAGCTGTCGCGTCGCTGAAATCGACGGTCGCCGTATAAACAGTTTCCTTTCCGTCTACCGTTTGCGTTATGGTGATTACGGCAATTTTTGTCGTGGACAATGCCGTTTGGGTAATCGTAACGGAAACAACGGAATAGGTCATCGTGTTGTTCTTGTCACCGTCTATAACGATTTCGCCAAGCGTATCGCTATTTAAGTTGCCTCCGTCAAATGTGTATTCTTTGCCGTCTTTATCGATTGCTTTCACTTTATACAACGCATCGTAAATCTTTCTTTCCGTAGAGGAATAATCGATAGTATACGTCATTTCTTTGTCATCATCGCCTTTAACAGTAATCGTTGCCGTATTATCACTGTTAAAGGATACGATATCGTATTTCAACGTTTTGGTTGTCTTGTCTTTCGTTGCGGTAATCGTGCCCCACGTATCGTCGTTCAAGTTACCGCCGTCAAAGGCGTACGTGTATCCGTCTTTGCCCGTCGCTTCCATTTTATAAAGCGCATCGATTTCTTCGCGGATATACGCTTTATCGCCAAGGACAAACGCGCCTTTCTCTGTTACCGCACAAGGGGTAAGTTTATAATACAACGTTTTACCGCCGTACGTGTTTTGCGACCAAAGCATAACCGATTCCACGTTGCCGAGCGTATCTTTATAAATGCGGTAGGAATAAGGGGTTGCCTTGTTCTTATACGAAAGGGTAGCCGTACCATTGCTGTAATCGCTTTGTACACCGTCAAAGGAAATGGAGAAGCTTGCGTTATTGTTTTGTACCCACGTGCCTTTCATCGGGTCGATCAAGGAACAAAGGATATAATCATTGTTTGCAAGGCTCGCATATTCGGAGAGGGCAAAACTGTCAAACGTCGTCTTTTCGCCTCTGTCGTTGTAATCGTACAACGCGAACATGTAATAGGTAATGGGCATACCCCCGATTTCGCAATAGAAGGAGTAGATATCCGCTTCTTCCTTTTCAATCTTCACGTTTTCGCCTTGGAAGGTTGCGCGGATATAGCCGTCCAAATCGGTTGCGCCGATAACGAATGCATTGTTTTTGAACTCACCGCTCATCGCCCAGCTACCGATAAACTCGTTACGGATATAGGTTGTGTAGGAAACGCCGTTAATCGTAATATCGTAGCAAGCCTTGGCGTCGTTGCGAACGATAGAACCAATCGTGCTTGTATTTTCGGTAATGACGTATGTGTTTTCACCCGTCTTTTGATAGCCGTATTTAACAGGTTCTTGTCCTGCAAACGTTGCCGTCATGGTGCCGCCCATTGTCAAGTTGCCTTTTCCGTCAAAGGCAAACGAGGAAATGCGGTTTGCCGTATCAATCGATACGAAATCGATATTTGCAAGCGTGTCTTTGCGTTCGGCGTATTCTTCGGGCTCTATTTTTGCATTTTTATTAGACTGAACAATGGAACTTAAAATATTAATGCCGTAGTGCTTTTCAATGATTTGCATGTATGGTCGGATGTTC
>JAZRRB010000264.1:0-15850 GCA_045650385.1 Candidatus Scatosoma sp.
GGCGATGATTACGGCGTTTGGTTGCGGTATTTTGGACGATTTCGACGAAAGCAAGCTTAGATACGATAGAATTATTTCGATGACCGACGCCGACGTAGACGGTGCGCATATCCGTATATTGCTCTATACGTTCTTGTTTAGATATATGCGTCCGCTTATCGAACACGGACACGTATACGCGGCGAAACCGCCCCTTTACAAGGCAAGCCATAAGGCAGGCGGTAAAGAGATTATCGATTATCTTTACTCGGAAGAAGAAAAACTCGAATACGACAAAAACGCGACGGCAAAGATTGAATACCAACGCTATAAAGGTCTTGGTGAAATGAGTAAAGACCAGCTTTGGGAAACGACGATGAACCCCGAAACGCGTACGCTTATCCGTGTAACGATGAAGGACGCGGCGGAAGCGGACCAAATGTTTGCAATGCTCATGGGTGAAAGCCCTGCGCTCCGTCGTAAGTTTATTGAAGAAAACGCGACGCTCGTTACTGATTTGGACGTGTAAGACAGAGTAGGAGAAAAGTACAATGGCAAAGAAAGAAACTAGCCCTGAATTAACCGAGGCGTTTAAGAAAACACTCGAAATGACAAAAATGCTAGACGTAGAGGTAGACGACGAGTTAAAGCGTTCGTTTATCGCATACGCAATGGCGGTTAATAAATCGAGAGCTATCCCCGACGTGCGCGACGGCTTGAAACCCGTGCATAGACGTATTTTATATGCGATGCACGATATGGGGTTGTATAACGATAAAGCGTATAGAAAGTGCGCTCGTATCGTCGGTGACTGTATGGGTAAATATCACCCCCACGGCGATAGTTCGGTATATGATGCGCTCGTAAGATTGGCACAAGAATTCACTATCAGTTTCCCCCTTGTAGACGGACACGGAAACTTTGGTAGTGTGGACGGCGACAGCGCGGCGGCTATGCGTTATACGGAAGCAAGACTTACCAAACTTGCAGCGGAAATGTTGAAAGATTTGGATAAAGAAACGGTAGACTTTATCCCCAACTTCGACGGCAGCGAGGAAGAACCCACGGTGCTCCCTGCAAGATATCCCAACTTGCTTGTAAACGGTTCGGACGGTATCGCGGTAGGTATGGCGACGAATATTCCGCCCCATAACCTTGCGGAAGTTATCGACGGCACGATTGCCATGATTGATAACCCCGAAATCACGATTGACGAATTGATGGAATATATCCCTGCCCCCGATTTCCCTACGGGCGGTTTGATTATGGGCAGAAGCGGTATTCGTCAAGCGTATAGAACGGGGCAAGGCAAAATCGTTATCCGTTCGAGATGTGAAATTGAGGAATATACGTCGGGCGGACAAATCCGTTCCCGTATTATCGTAACGGAAATTCCTTATCAGGTAAACAAAGCCGTTTTGGTAAAAACGATTGCGGACATGGTTAAGGATAAGCGACTCGAAGGTATTTCCGATATTCGTGACGAATCGGGCAGAGACGGTATGCGTATCGTTATCGAAGTCAAGAAAGACGCCAACGCGCAAGTCGTTTTGAATACGCTGTATAAAAAGACGAAATTGCAATCTTCCGACGGTATTATCTTGCTTGCTTTGGTGGAAAACGGTACCGAACCGAAAACGCTCAATTTGCAAGAAGTGCTCAAATATTATCTCGATCACCAAAAAGAAGTTATCACGCGTAGAACGAGATATGATTTGAATAAAACGGAAGAACGTGCGCATATTATTGCGGGTTTGGTGCTTGCACTTGCGAACGTGGACGAAGTTATCCGCATTATTAAGGCGAGCGCGGACAAGAACGCCGCTATCGAGGGATTGACGACGGCGTTTGAACTCGACGAAAAACAAGCGGTGGCTATCCTTGAAATGCGCTTGCAAAGATTGACGTCTTTGGAAGTAGAGAAACTCAAAGAAGAACTCGAAACGTTGTATAATACGATTAAAGATTTGAAGGATATCTTGGCGAACGAGTGGCGTGTAATGGAAATTATCCGCAACGACTTAACGGATATCAAAGCGAAGTATCCTTCGCCTAGAAAATCGGAAATTTCCGTAGACTATGGCAATATCGACGATGAAGATTTGATTGATAGAGAGGACGTGGTTATCTCGATTACGCACTCGGGCTATATCAAGCGTTTGCCGGTTGCCGAATATAAGGCGCAAGGCAGGGGCGGTAAGGGTATTACCGCGCATAGACCGAAAGACGAGGACTACGTGGAGAAGATGTTCGTAACGTGTACGCACGACCCTATCTTGCTCTTCTCGTCCAAGGGGAAAGTGTACTCGATTAAGGGTTACGAAATTCCCGAAGCGAATAGAACGGCAAGGGGCAGAGCGATTGTCAATATCGTACAGCTTGACCAAGGGGAAAGAATTGAAGCGGTGTTGCCTGTCAAAGAGGACGGCACGGGCTACCTTGTCATGGCTACCGAAAACGGCTTGATTAAAAAGACGTCTACGGACGAATTTAAGCGAATTCCCAAAAACGGTAAGATTGCGATTAAATTGCAAGAAGAGGATAGACTTATTTCCGTACAATTCACGACGGGCGAAAACGAAATATTTGTGGCGTCCCGCCAAGGCAAGTGTATCCGTTTTGCGGAATCGGACGTTCGTCCTACGGGGCGTGGCACGCAAGGCGTTAAGGCAATTACGCTTGGCAAGGGCGATATCGTCGTGGATATGTTGATTGTAGACGAAAATCAAGACTTGTTTACGCTCACCTCGCTTGGCTATGGTAAACGCACGTCGTTTAGCGAATACCGTTTGCAAAGCCGTGGCGGTAAGGGTATCAAATCGGGTATCTATAACGAAAAGACGGGCGAAGTTGTCAATATGCGTCTTGTGACGGACGAAAACGACGTCATGATTATCACGACGGGCGGTATCATTATCCGTATGCACGCGGACACGATTAGCCATATCGGCAGAAGCACGCGCGGCGTTAGAGTTATGAACGTTAAGGACAGCGAAGTAGCGACGGTGGACGTGACCGAACGCGACGACGAAGCGGAAACGCAAGCGCCCGAAGAAACGGCGGCGGATTTAAGCCCTGAGGATTTGGTTGGCGAAACGGAAGTGGAAGAAGTAGAAGAAACGGTTGTTTTGGACGACGAAGCGGTGGAAGAAACGCCTGCCGACGTGGACTAAAACCGCTACGTATTAGGGGTTATCCCCGAAAGGGTATCAATGAACGAAAAAAAAGCAGAGCAAAATGCTCTGCTTTTTTGTTGTGTTTTAAGTCAATCTTTTAACCCAAGCAAGTAATCCGCGCTTACGTCGAAAAATTTGCTTAACTTAATTAGTGCATTATAATCGGGTAATCTTCCTGCGTTTAACCAACCGCTAATTGTGGTGGGCGGAATATCCGCTTGCAAGGCAAGTTGCCGTTGATTAACCCCTTTTTCTTTCATTAAATCTAATAAAATTTCTCTAAACATAACTCTATTGTACCAAAATATACCTAAAAAGGTTTGACATACCTAAATAGGTATATTATAATATGAGAAAAGGGGGTTGTTTATGAATAAATATGAAGCAATCGGGTTTCGAATTAACGAATTATGTAAAGATAGGGGAGTAGCTAAAAAACGTTTGGCGGATAGAATAGGGGTATCATATGAAACAATGCTACGTGTTACAAGAGGGGAAAAGAGCGAATTGATAATGGAAAAGCTGTTGGAGATATTTTGGGCATTTAGAATAACGGCAACGGAATTTTTCCGTTCTCCATTTTTTGATAGGATAGATAAAGAATAGGGAAAACAAAAAGGGGAGGGATGCGTTCAACGCATCCCTGCCCCTGTCTTTTTAGCAAAATTTGCTATTAAAATTCGATTTTTTCTTCGATGTATTTGATTGCTTCGTCAATGCTTACGCGGATTTGTTCCATCGTATCTCTATCGCGTACCGTTACGGTGTTGTCTTCAAGCGTTTGGAAGTCAACCGTTACGCAGAAGGGCGTACCAATTTCGTCTTGTCTACGATAACGCTTACCGATAGAACCCGTGATATCGTACGTGGTAGGGAATTTCTTCATCATCTTCGCGTAGATTTCGTCCGCTTTGTCTGCTAAGTTCTTTTGCAAGGGCAATACCGCGCATTTGTAAGGAGCAAGGAAGGGGTGCAAACGAAGTACGGTGCGGATATCGTTCTTTTCCGCGTCTACCACTTCTTCGTCATACGCGTCCGTGAGGAAAGCAAGTACTACACGGTCAGCACCCAAAGAGGGTTCAACAACGTAGGGTACGTATCTTTCGTTTGTTACAGGGTCTACGTAATCGATAGGCTTGCCGCATTCTTTTGCGTGTTGGCTCAAATCGTAGTCCGTTCTATCCGCAATACCCCAAAGTTCGCCCCAACCGAACGCGAAACGGTATTCAAAGTCCGTCGTCGCCTTAGAATAGAAGCAAAGTACTTCGGGCGAGTGGTCGCGAAGGTGCAAGTTTTCCGCTTTCATGCCCAAGGACAAAAGCCAATCGCGGCAGAAATCTTTCCAATAGGCAAACCATTCCAAATCGGTGCCGGGTTTGCAGAAGAATTCGAGTTCCATTTGCTCAAACTCACGGGTACGGAACGTGAAGTTACCGGGCGTGATTTCGTTACGGAAGGATTTACCTACCTGCGCGATACCGAAAGGTACGCGCATACGCGTAGCGCGTTGTACGTTGGCAAAGTTTACGAAGATACCTTGCGCCGTTTCGGGACGAAGGTAAACGGTGTTTGCCGAATCTCCCGTTCCGCCTTGGAAGGTCTTGAACATCAAATTGAATTTTCTAATAGAGGTGAAATCGGAATTGCCGCAAATAGGGCAAACGATTTTATGTTCGGTAATAAACGCTTCGAGGCCCTCGTTATCCATGCTTTCTACCTTTACGTCCAAGCCCTTTTTCGCTACGTACGCTTCGACAAGCTGGTCGGCTCTGTGGCGCGCTTTACAGGACTTACAGTCCATAAGGGGGTCGGAGAAACCGCCGAGGTGTCCCGACGCTTTCCAGGTGCGCGTGTTCATAAGGATAGCGCAATCTACGCCCGTGTTGTACGGGTTTTCTTGCACGAATTTTTTCCACCAAGCTTTCTTTACGTTGTTTTTCAGCTCTACGCCCAAAGGACCGTAGTCCCACGTGTTGGCAAGGCCACCGTAAATTTCACTGCCGGGGAAGATAAAACCGCGCGTTTTGCAAAGGGAAACGAGTTTATCCATCGTAACCGCTCTTTTTTCTGCCATAATAAAAGTTCTCCTTTACGTTAAAAACTTGACTATCGCCTTTATTATACGGTTTTTACGTAGTAAAGTCAAACGAAAGGGGGTTGTTTTCCGTGAAAAAATCTTTTTTTGGCGTTCTTTTTCCCTATTTTTCCAAACGTTTACAAATTTTGCGAAAAATAATAAAAAAAATTGCAAAAAACCGCTGGATAACTATTCCTTTTTTTGAAAAGATGTGCTATAATGTTAGGTGATAAAATAGCGTTAATATGGTCGTTTGCTTATTTTTACGCGTGGCGCGTGCATAAGTAAAGAGTAAAAGCGACGTACAAAGGAGAAGTTTTAAGATGCTTTCAGATATTGAAATTGCGGAATCTGCTGAGCTGATTGATATTCGCGAGGTGGCAAAGAAAATCGGGCTTGACGAATCGGATTTGGAATTATACGGTAAGTATAAGGCGAAAATTGCTTTGCCGAAAAATGCAAAACGCAAGGCGAAGCTCGTATTGGTTACGGCAATCAACCCCACCGCTTCGGGCGAAGGGAAAACCACCGTTTCTATCGGGCTTGGCGACGGACTTTCCAAAATCGGGAAGTCGGTTTGTCTTGCTTTAAGAGAACCTTCGCTCGGCCCCGTATTCGGCATGAAAGGGGGTGCGGCAGGCGGCGGTTATGCGCAAGTTGTGCCTATGAGTGATATCAATTTGCATTTCACGGGGGATTTGCACGCGATTACGGCGGCGAATAACCTTCTTTGTGCGCTTGTGGATAATCATATTTTCCGTGGCAACGCGCTTAAAATTGATTTGAATAATATCTATTTCCACCGTTGTATGGACATGAACGAACGCCAACTTATCAACATTACCGTTGGTAAAAACGGGCGCGGCGTGGAAAGAGAGGACCATTTCGACATCACGGCGGCAAGCGAAGTAATGGCGGTTTTGTGTCTTGCAACCGATTTGGACGATTTGAAAAGACGTCTTGGCAATATCATTATCGGCTTGAATACGGACGGGGACTACGTTTTTGCAAGAGAAATCCCCGGTGCGGTAGGCTCGATGGCGGTGCTTTTGAGAGAGGCAATGAACCCCAACCTCGTACAAACGCTGGAACACACGCCTGCAATTATTCATGGCGGTCCGTTTGCGAATATCGCGCACGGTTGCAATAGCGTTCAAGCAACGTACGCAGCGATGAGCCTTGCTGATTACGCAATTACCGAGGCTGGCTTCGGCGCGGATTTGGGCGCGGAAAAATTCCTCGACGCGAAATGCCGCAAAGCGGGTATCGAACCCGATTGCGTCGTTATTGTTGCGACGGTAAAGGCGCTCAAATTGCACGGCGGCGCGGATAAGGCAACCCTTGCGGAAGAGAACCTCGACGCGCTTGCAAAAGGTATGCCCAACCTTTTGAAACATATTGAAAATATTCAAAACGTATACAAAAAACCGGTTGTTGTAGCGATGAACAGATTCTTCACCGACACGCAAGCGGAAACGGACTACGTCATTGAAACGGTAAGAAACGCAGGTTCTACGGCGGTATTCACCGACGTATTCTTAAAAGGTGGCGAGGGCGGAAAAGAACTCGCGGAAGAAGTGGTAAAGGCATGCGAAATTCCTTCCAAACTTTGCTTCCCGTACGAATTGAACGAAAGCGTTTGCACGAAAATTGAAAAACTCGCGCAAAAGATTTACGGCGCGGACGGCGTAGATTTCTCGGAAGAAGCGCTTGCAAAAATCAAGACGATTGAAGAAAAGGGCTACGGCGATAAACCCATTATCATGGCAAAAACGCAATACTCCCTTTCGGACAATGCTGAGCTGATTGGCAGACCGACGGGCTTTAGAATTACCGTACGCGACATCGTATTGAAGGGCGGTGCAGGGTTTATCGTAGCGATTGCAGGCAAAATTATGCTTATGCCCGGTCTTGGCGCGCGTCCTGCGGCGGAAAAAATCGACCTTCTTTCCGACGGCACGATTGTAGGACTTTCCTAAGCGGAGAGCCGTGGAATATAAATCACGAAAACATAGTTTTCAAATCACAATAGAAGAGAACGAATATGAAAACGATTGAAGCGACCAACTTTATAGAACAAATCATCAACGACGATATTGAAAACGGGAAAATCAGCGCGGTACAAACGCGTTTCCCCCCCGAACCGAATGGGTATTTGCATATCGGGCATATCAAAAGTATGCTTGTCAACTTCGGCACGGCGAAAAAGTACGAGGGCAAATGCAACCTCTTTTTCGACGATACCAATCCCTCTAAGGAAAAGACGGAATTTGTAGACGCTATCCGTAAAGATATCGAGTGGGTAGGGTATGATTGGGCGGAAGAAAAATACGCATCCGACTTTTTCGATATCATTTACAATTACGCGGAAAAACTCATTTGCGATGGGAAAGCGTTCGTGTGCGATTTATCGCCCGAGGAAATCAGCGCTACGCGCGGTACGCTTACCGAAGCAGGCAAGGAAAGTCCGTATAGAAACCGCAGCGTAGAGGAAAACTTAACGCTGTTTAGAGAGATGAAGGCAGGGAAATATCCCGACGGAAGCAAGTGCTTGCGTGCAAAAATCGATATGGCGTCGCCGAATATGAACATGCGCGACCCCGTTATTTATCGTATTTTGCGTTGCACTCATCACCGCACGGGCGACGCGTGGTGCATTTATCCCATGTACGATTACGCACACCCCATTTGCGATTATTTGCAAGGGGTAACGCACTCCTTGTGTACGCTGGAATTTGAAGATCACAGACCTTTGTACGATTGGGTGGGCATTAACCTCGGCTTTGCGCCCAAGCCTAGACAAATCGAGTTTGCCCGTCTTGCCGTAACCAATACGGTAATGAGCAAACGGTATTTGAAAAAACTCGTAGAAGAGGGACACGTACACGGCTGGGACGATCCTCGTATGCCCACGGTGGCAGGGCTTAGAAACCGCGGCGTTCCCCCCGAAGCGTTGCTTGATTTTTGTACGAAAATCGGTATTGTAAAGGCAAATTCCGAATGTCAGCTTTCTTACTTGGAAGCGTGTATCCGCGATAACCTCAACGAAAATGCGGAACGTGCTATGGCGGTACTTGAACCGTTGAAAGTGACGATTACCAACTACGAGGGGGAAGAACTTCTCGATTCGGCAATTCATCCGTTGAAACCCGAACTTGGTGTGAGAAAGGTAGCGTTTTCCAACGTAGTATATATTGATAAAGCGGATTTCTCGCTCAATCCTCCGCCTAAGTACCAACGTTTGAAGCAGGACGGTTACGTGCGTTTGAAGGGTGCGTACATCATCCATTGCGACGAAGTGGTATTGGACGAAAACGGGGAAGTAAAAGAGCTGAAATGTTCGTACGTGCCTAACAGCCGTTCGTCTAACGACACTAGCGGTATCAAGGTGAAAGGCACGATTCAATGGGTAGACGGAAAGACGGGCGTAGACGCGGAAATCCGTCGCTATGCGTATCTTTTGAAAGATGCGGAATACCCCGGTCAAGATTTTGGCGAACGCATGAACTTGGATAGCGAACGTATCTATTACGGCAAAGCGGAACCGTACCTTATGGAAAGTGAAGAAAATAAGGCGTTCCAACTCATGCGCGTAGGCTATTATAAGAAATGTACGGACGAAAAGGGCGGCTTGGTGCTTTCCGAAATCGTTTCGCTGAAAGATAATTTCAATAATAAACAATAATTTTAAGTAAAAACGTTAAGGAGTGGAAAATGACGCGATTCTATTCGATTCTGACAACAGAAGCGGATGCAGGCGGCGGATTTTTGCAATTCTTGCCCATTATCCTATTGGCATTATGCAGCGTGGCTTTGGTTGTTTCCTTTATCGTAGGATATAAAAAGGGAGCGAAAAAAGTAAGCTGGGCAGGGCTGGTATGGTTGTTAACGGCCCTTGTCTTCTTCTTATTGCAAGGTCTTTTGGGCGGAGCATTCAAATCCGCAATGGAAGCATCGCTTTCGAATATGGCAGCAGGATTCGGGTTAGAGGGTGATGCGCTTGTCAAATTGACGGACGGCGTAACGACCTTCTTGCCGGCGTTTATTCTTGCGCTCGCTTGTATCATACTCGTGATGGTGCTTTACGGGATTTTCAGCGTGAAATTCCGTCCGAAAATCAAAATGATTCCCAAGAACGCGGATGCGTACGTCATGGACGAGGACGGTGTGGAATACGACGAGGATTGGGTGGATTACGACGATTACGAATCGTATACGACGAAAAAAATGCCCATGCGTATCAATTGCGAAACGCCTGGCTTTGGCACAAAACTCATAGGCGGTTTCATCTGTTTTATCAATACGCTGACGGTGATTATCACCATGTTGACGATTGGGATGTTTTTCCTCAATGCAACCTCGCTGAAAGACGGTGCGCTGTCGTTCTTGTTTACGTTCGATATCGGTGGGGTAGTCATTGTCCCCATACTCGTGTCGTTTGCCTCACGCTTTGCGCTCGATTTCTTCTTGATAGGCATTTTGATTGCCTTTGCTTGTAAGGGTAGACGAAGCGGCTTTACGGAATCTTTCCGTGGGCTTATGAAATTCGTTGGCTTGGTACTTACCTGTCTTTGTTTCTATTTCCCGTTCTCGGCGGCAGCCGCGGAAGGGGGCAACGTGCTGTTGTACGGACTCACTTCCCGTTGCGTAAACGCGATGACGAGAATTTTCGGCGGCGGCAGCGTGGAATGGATAGCCCCGATTATAGGCAAACTCCTTGCAGGACTTTTGTTGGCGGTATTTACCGTTGCGGCGTTCGTGTTCCTCAATTGGGTGTTGAAAAAACTTGCCGATTGGACGGATAACCATGCGTTTACCAGGACGATGGACGGCATTATGGCGTTTGTGTTGTATCTCATTATCGGGATTGTCGTTTGTTTCTTGGTGTGGGCGGTTTGGTACTTGCTTGCAAGATACGGTATCTTCAACGTCAACGAACTTTTCACGGAAGAAACAACGCTTTCAAACGGCATATACAATCTTTGTGGGGGGATTATCGAGCCATTGCTTGTGAAAATAGACCAAGCGTTGGGGATAATTCCTGCATAATTAAACGAAATAAAAGCGGACGATATCGTCCGCTTTTTCTTTTAATAAATAAGGTGGGCAGGTACGCGTTGAAAATATTTAGACGCGTACAGGTATGAGTTGATTATTCAAATTGGTTTGCCAAAATATCGGCGGTAAGACGGGCGAGGTTCATATCCGAACCGTCCATTTTTGCGCCACTTTCTTTGGAAAGAACGGCAACGGCGCCCAAACAATCCCCGCCTGATACGATAGGCACGATAACCTGCGCCGTCACGCCCTCTTCATGGGAAGAAGTGAGGGGAATCACGTCGCCGCCTTCGGCGGCGTTGGCGATATAACTGCGCCGTTCCTTTAAGATTTTTTCCATGTCTTCGGAAAGGCTTTTGCCGTCCAAATCCTTCTTGCCCTCACCAAAGGCGTGCAATACGCCGTCCGTATCGCAAATCACAGCGAGTTTACCGCTTAAATCGTTCAAGGAACGTGCGGTGGCTTTGCTAAAACGTTCTAACGTGGCGATAGGGGAATATTTTTTCAACATCAATTCGTCACGGTCGGTAAATATTTCCAAAGGGTCGCCCTCTTTAATGCGTAGCGTCCGTCTAATCTCTTTTGGGATGACAACTCTGCCGAGTTCGTCAATTCTTCTCACAATACCGGTTGCTTTCATAAAAATCCTCCATATACAAACATTTTGCGAAAGGATAAGGAAAATATACGTAAAATATGAAAAAAACAGGAAAAAGCGAGAACAAGGAGTGCACGGAAAAATAATTTTAATTTTTTTGAAAAACAGGGATAAAATGAGTTGACAAACCCAAATCATTAAGATATAATTAAGTTCGTTAATGCGGTCGTGGCGGAACTGGCAGACGCGCAAGACTAAGGATCTTGTGGGTAACTCCATGCAGGTTCAATTCCTGTCGACCGCACCAATTGAGCAGTTTTTAGGGTAAAAAACCCCGAAAACTGCTTATTTTTTTGCCTTTATTCATATAATTTTACACCATCTTGGAAATATTGTCAACGATTTTCGATATATTTGGGGAACATTTTGGGGAACAAAATGCTCTTTTTTTCATATATCAAAACATACTTTATTCATTTGCTCTTTCATAAATTCGTCGGGGAAATGTGTGTACACTCTACCGACCAACCGTTCGGAACTGTCGCCCATCCAAATATCTACAATGTCCGGGCGAATGTATTGCTGACAAGTTGTTGCAAAAGTATGCCGCAAATAATATTGTGTGATTTCTTCGTTTCCAATAATTCTTTTGAATATCCTATTCAAAACATCCGTTCTATGCGGATTAACAATTGCATCGTTTAAGTCTAATTTTTCCCGTGCCTGTTTTGGTACGGGGATTTTTTTATACTCAATTTTTCCGTTCTTACGTTTTGCGTTACGTGCAATTAAGAAATCGCCTTCAAAACGCGCGTCGCTTAATTCACAAGGACGTAAACCGAAATAAAGCATAATCAAGAAAATGCGTTTGTACGGTGCATATTCGGGAACAGAGAGACGTTGTAAAAGTGTTGCCTGCTCATCTTTCGTTAAAGCGCGGCGCTCGTTTCGCTCCGCTTTCTTGAAAGGAATAAGAGTAACGGGATTATATGTCATAATACCGCTCCCGATTGCGTATTTGAAAATAGAGTTAAGTACGGTTCTCAAATCTTCATATAAACGTGGTTGTTTTCCATTTAAGATTTTATCCACGTCTATTGTGCGGATTTTTAGAATAGGAATTTCGCCCAAAGGAACACGAATGTACCTGCGATAATAACTTTCATAATTATTATAAGTACGGTCGTTGATTTTTCCTTTTTTATAGGAGAGCCATTCATTGGCGATTTCTCGAAACAAATTCAATCCAGTTGGAATATAACGAACTTGGTAATTATCAATATTCTCGGGCTTGGTTGCTTCGAGAAATTTTCTTTTCGCCTCGTTTATATCCGTCGAAGATACTTCAATACGATAACCGTTTCGACGATACCTGATTTCATAACAAAAAGTGTTTTTGCCGCTTTGTCTTTTTATGATACGGGCGGCAAGGCCGTTTGCAATAAATTCTTTCTTAAAAGTTTTAGCCATATTAGCAACCTCATCTTTTGTAAACTTAATGGTTGCCGTTATAGATTGAGATTCGGTAGAGGGAATATTAGATTCTTGCTCGATTACTTTTTCGATTAACTTCCCAAATTCTCCCGATATATTGATGATTTCGCGCTTGCTCGCGCACATCATCAATTTAGTTGTAAGCATTGTTAATTCTTCGGATAATCGGCTTCTTCTCATATTTCTTGCTCCTTTTTTACACCAAAATACGAACAAATGTTCGTATTTTGTATATATATTATAACAAAAAATATGACAAACGTATGCCGATATATTGAAAAATTTTCCAGTTTTCTAAAAAATTTTTTATTTTTCGCTATTTTTCGTCCAAAAATGCTTTCATCATTGATTTAATCGCGTGCGCGGTCTTTTCGCCTTTCTCGGATTTGATTGCGCGATAGGTATCGACAACTTCCATCTCGTCGGGGGAAAGGACTTCGCGGTGTTTGAGTTCTACGCCTGCGTCTTTGTCCGCGTTCGTGAACTTTACTTTCTCGTAGCTTAATCCCAAAGCAGCTTCAATGGCTTGCATCGTGTCGATTCGGGGATTGGGCGTCCGTCCCGAAAAAATATTCTTCAATGTATTTAACGGGATGCCAGAGCGTTCGGATAGTTGTTCATAGGTAATTTTTTGATTTTTTAAGTGTGATTTAAGTGCTTGAACTTCCATTGTTTATCACCTATTTCCCATTAAGAAAAGTTAGAACAACGGTTTTGATGGCGTGTGCGGCACTATCGCCTTTTTCGCTTTTAATCGCTCGGTATGCGTCCAATAATTCGGTTTCGTCTTGTGAAAGTTTTTCTTGGTAATCAGGTTCAATTCCTGCGGCTTTGTCCGCATTCGTGAATTCTAAATTTGTTTGTCTTAAATTTAAGGCTTTTTCTATCGCGTGTAGTGTGTCTACGCGCGGATTTTTTGTTGCGCCTCTAAAAATATCTTCAAGTGTTCTTTTAGGAATTCCCGATTTTGCGGATAATTCGTCGAGCGTCATCTTTAACTCTTTTTTCCGTGTTTTCATTGCTGAAATATCCATATTTTGTTCACCTCCTTGGGTACATTATACAAAAAACCACGAAAAACCGCAACTTTTTTCAAAAAAATATCAAAAAAATAGTTGACAAGTACGATATTTCGTGGTATTATATACACACAAACCACGACAAACCGTGTTTTTGTATCAAACAACGGAACTTTTAGAAAAGGACGGTGGGGGTATGGACTATTTTAATGAAGGGATGAGATTGTCTTTCGATGAAAGAAATAGGTATGTAGAACAGCATCGACAAAGAATCCTAAAAGAGATAGAAAAGTTTGCGGAAGAAGAATTGCTTGAAATCGAATTCTTGCTAAATGGTTGGAATTGGGATGAGAGCAAACTCGGTACTTTTAGAAATGCTCTTGAAGGATACGCTTACTGGCGTGTTATTTTTGACTATCTTGGAAGATACAAGACTTTGAAATATTTTTATATAAAAAAATTAGGAAAAACGGAAGAAGAATTTAGAGAGTTTATCATAAGTTCGATTGTAGAACAATGCCTCTAACATCCTTTGATAATATCATAAATAATTTTGCCAATTGTAGCTGCGCCTACAATGATTGCAACGAAAAGAGAAATGCCTGCGATAACATAAGCAATGCGAGCTTCTCTTCTTGCTTTTCTTGCTTCATCTAAGGCTTCCGTTGCGATTTCGTTTGCTTTTTCATCGGCATTTGCGGAACGTTCGGTGGCAATAGTTTGTCTTTTTTGATAATCAAGAGTCTGTTCATCATTTAACTTTTTGGCAAGAACTTCAAGATAGTTCTCGTAAGCAGCCTTGCCTGTTGATGTTATCCTATAACCATATTCGGGTTGTCTTTCAAAAAATTTATCTGTTTCGGATAATTCGATATCGGTATGCTTCAGGTAGCCCAAATTAGTTAAACGAAAAAAGGGCGTATCGTGCTCTCGTATACCATATTTAGAGAGTTTACTTAAAGAAATCTTTTCATTTTCGTAGAAGATTTTCAAGATTTTGTATTGTTCATTGCTTAAGTTCATAAAAAATTGTCCTTTGATTAAAAATTTTTAGATAATAAAGCCCCAATGGGGCGGTGGGGGAATAATGAAGGTTAAAGAATTTATTAAAGAAGCTGACGCCAGCAAAGAAATTCATTTTACCTGTGGAGATTGGTTTGCTTTTACCACAACTCAAGTAGGAGCGGTCAATAAAATGGGAGAAGCGGAGATTTTAGAGGTTTCTATTTACGACGAAAAAACGTTTCATCTCAAAATAGATGAATCGGTTAATATGTGCGTTGTGCCTGTTAATGAAAATAAGTGGGTTAATCAATAGAACGCTTTAATGCAGGAGAGAGAATATGGAATTTACGTCATACGGGAGAAACGAACAAATTAGAAATATACTTACGGAAATCGACGAGTACGCGGAATTTATGAAAATGTGTATTTGCTTTGTTGCGAAAAACGAGGCATTTAATGAAGAAGAACGAATTGCAATTAAAAAGGCTTATGAAGCTGTTGCGACTTCATTGAAGAGAAATATGGATTTTATTTTTTGTCGTCCTTTACGGATTCTTGGGGAGAGTTTTGATGGAGTATATATCTCCAATCCCCAATCGTCTTCCCCAAACCAAGAAGAAAATCTGCCGAGCAATCAAGAAAATTGCAAAGGTCAATAAGTTGAAAAACAGTATAAATGCTTTTCCCCGAACGCCAATCTTGAATAAGGGTAGGAGAAACTTTAAGAGCTTGGGCAACGTCCACGTTTTTAATATTTTTGTCGTTAAGTATTTTGTTAAAATTTTTTGAAATCATAATAAAACTCCCTTGTGGACTTAATTTATTATATCAAACAATCGTTCGAAAATCAATAAAAAAGGAGATTTGTGATGACAAAACTTGAAGAAAAGAGAAAAGAGAAAGGATTGTCGCGCCAACAGTTGGCGGCAAAGGTAGGCGTTACGTATGAGTCTATCGGGCATTATGAAAACAAACAACGAGAGCCAAAAGCAAGCATCTTAAAAAAGCTTGCCGAAACGCTCGATTGTAAAATGGAAGATTTAATTTAAGGAGAAGAGAGATGATTAAAGAATTAAAGGAAATGGGTTTGTCGCAATCGATGATAGCGCGTGAAATGGGGAGCAATCGTCAAACGGTAAACGAGTGGTTTCTTGGAAACGCTAATCCGTCTGCACGTTCTATTAGCCGTATGGCGGAAGCGATGACGAAGCTCACGGGCAAAACGATTACGCCTGCGGACGTTTACCTGCTCATTGATAAAGTCGTTAAGAGAGTTAAATCTGAAAATGGAGCTTGATTATGCCAAAGGAAACGTTACGAGATTTACGGGTGCAAAATAAAAAGACCTGTACCGAAGTGGCACAGGCTTTGGGGGTAGTTTGCCGAGCATATCAAAGATATGAACAAGGGGTAAGAAGAATAAGCCTTGAACAAGTGCTTATAC
>JAZRRB010000265.1:0-2347 GCA_045650385.1 Candidatus Scatosoma sp.
GTCCCTTATGGGGTGTAGGGGCAACGCCCTTACGACTCTCTGTCAAGAGCCGCCGAAAGGCGGAACATAGCCCCCAAGAAAAGCAACCGCAGGTTGCGCCCAACGCCTATCGGCGTTCAAGCGGTGAGCCACCGCTCCCAAATCTTTCTATCTTTCTTTATCGCTTTTATGTAACGTTATCGTAGACGAGGAGTCAAGTCGCGCCGCAGGGCTAATCGCGCCGCAGGCAAGTTGTAGGCATTTGCCCACTCCCCCACGTAGTTTTCCGAAAGCAAAAAAGGAAACGCACGAGGCATTTCCTTTTGTTGTTTGCATCCTTGAAATTATCTCTTCGAGAATTGAGGTGCGCGACGAGCTTTCTTCAAGCCGTACTTCTTTCTTTCCTTTGCACGAGGGTCTCTCGTCAAGAAACCAGCAGCCTTCAATACGGGACGGCAATTTTCTTCCGCTTCGAGAAGCGCGCGAGCGATACCAAGACGGATAGCGCCTGCTTGACCGGTATAACCGCCACCGATAACGTTAATCATAACGTCGTATTTGCTTTCTACTTCTACCGCTACGAGGGGTTGCTTAACGATGTATTGCAACGTACCTTGGGGGAAATAGTTTTCAAAAGCGCGATCATTGATCACAATCGTACCGTTGCCGCCAGGGATAAGACGTACACGAGCGATAGCTTTCTTTCTTCTGCCCGTTCCCCAGAATTGAATCTTCTTTTTCACACTTGCTTTTGCCATTTTTCAATCCTCTCCTTTAGTCCACTTTCAGTTCTTCGGGTTTTTGCGCCGCATGGTTGTGTTCCGCGCCCTTGTAAACGCGAAGCTTTTTAAGCGTGCTTCTGCCAAGACTGTTTTTGGGGAGCATACCCTTTACCGCTTCGTATACGGCAAGGTCGCTCTTTTCCGCCATCAACTTCTTGTAGGAAATTTCCTTCAAGCCGCCAATGTAACCGGAGTGGTATCTGTAAAATTTATCTTCCAACTTCTTACCCGTCAAAACAACTTTGTCCGTGTTGATAACGATGACGAAATCGCCCGTGTCAACGTTGGGAGTGAAGGTGGGTTTGTGCTTACCGCGAAGAACGGAAGCGACTTTGGTAGCAAGACGGCCAAGGGGAATACCCGCTGCGTCTACTACGTACCATTTTCTTTCAACCGTTTCGGCGTGCGCCATATAGGTTTTCATAATATGTTACTCCTTATTTCGTGTGTATTTTTTCATTTTTCTCATGCCCGTTTTGAAAACCGATTTTTGGAAAACTTCGTTCAACTAACGGGAAAAAACGAGATTTTTCAAGCGGTTTTGCCAACTTGCCTATTTATTGTATTATGAAACGAAATTTAAGTCAAGCTGTTTTGCGCCTACTTTTTCATTTTTTTTCATTTTTTTGAAAAAATTTTTTAAGGCGGAAAAACTTGCGAAAATACAATATTATATATATAATAGGCGCGCGCATTTTATTTTCCTCGCCAAGGCAAAAATTTTCCGTTTTCCCCTGCCTTTTTATTGCTTTTTTTTCTTATATCGGCTATAATATTATCGTACGAATAAAAATTTGGAGGACATTATTATGCCTTTGGTAACTACTACCGATATGTTTAAGAAAGCGTACGCTGGGAAGTACGCTATCGGCGCGTTCAACGTAAACAACATGGAAATGATCCAAGCAATCGTTGAAGCGGCGAACGAAGAAAAATCCCCCGTTATTTTGCAGGTTTCCGCTGGCGCAAGAAAATATGCGAACCCCGTATATTTGAAAAAGCTTGTGGAAGCGGCTGTGGAAACGACGAATATTCCCATCGCTATGCACCTCGACCACGGCGCAGATTTCGAAATTTGTAAAGCTTCTATCGACAGCGGCTTCACTTCCGTTATGATCGACGCTTCTTCGCATCCTTGGGAAGAAAATATCGAAATCACGAAGAAAGTTGTTGAATATGCGCACGACCACGGCGTTGTTGTTGAAGCGGAACTTGGCAAACTTGCCGGTATCGAAGACGACGTAAACGTAGACGCGGCTGACGCACAATTCACCTCCCCCGACGAAGTAGAAGAATTCACCTCTAAAACGGGTATCGATTCGCTTGCAATCGCTATCGGGACGAGCCACGGCGCATATAAATTCAAGCCCGGTCAAGACCCCAAACTTCGTTTGGATATCTTGGAAGAAATCGGCAAGAGACTTCCTGGTTTCCCCATCGTATTGCACGGTGCTTCTTCCGTTCCTCAAGACAAGGTTGCTATCGTCAATCAATTCGGCGGTAACATGCCCAACGCTATCGGTATTCCCGAATCCGAACTTCGCAAAGCGGCGCAAATGGCGGTTTGCAAAATCAATATCGACAGC
>JAZRRB010000266.1:0-3453 GCA_045650385.1 Candidatus Scatosoma sp.
ACGTGCTTAGAGGATATCGAAACGTCGATTGACGGGCACAGCGTTGTTATTATCGACTCTATCCAAGCCGTCTATACGGAAACCCTCTCCTCCGCCGCAGGTAGCGTGGGGCAAGTGCGAGAGTGCGCCGCAAAACTAATGCGGATTGCCAAATCGAACAATATCACCTTCTTTATCATCGGGCACGTCACCAAAGAAGGCGCGCTGGCAGGACCAAAAGTCCTCGAACATATTATGGACACGGTGCTGTATTTCGAAGGACAGCAAGAGGATAATTATCGGCTTCTTCGCGCCGTCAAAAACCGTTTCGGTTCAGCGCAAGAAGTGGGCGTTTTCGAAATGACGGACGAGGGTATCAAAAGCGTTAGCGATTACGCGAACTTGTTTTTATCGGATACGCGCGGTATCGCGGCAGGCTCCGCCGTTACCCCCTCGGAAAGCGGCAATCGTTGCATGAACGTAGAAATTCAAACGCTCATATCCAAAACGCCGTTTGGCGCGCCCCGTCGCATGAGCTTGGGCGTAGATTATAATAAGCTCGTGGTACTGATTGCGGTACTCGAAAAGCGTTGCGGAATCCCTTTCTTTGCATCGGACGTGTATATCAACGCGATGGGCGGTATCAAACTTGGCGAACCGAGCGTAGATTTGGCGATATGCGCCGCTTTGGCAAGCGCGGCAAGCGACACCCCTATCGATAAATATACGGCATTGTTTGGCGAAGTGGGTTTAACGGGCGAAATCCGTCCCGTATCCTACGCGGATAAACGGGTAAACGAGTGTATTAAAACGGGCTTTAAGCGCGTAATTTTACCCGCGAAAAGCATGAAAGCTTGTCAAAAGTACGCAGATAAAATCGAGCTTATCCCCGTGCAATACGTGGGGCAAATGATAAAAGCGCTGTCCTTACGTCCAGCGCTAAATAAAGAAAATTTCTAAGGTTAGAACGGAAAAAATCAAATGAAAATCACCCTATTAGGTTCAGGCAGATGGGCATCCAATTTAGCAGGTTTATGCTTACAAAACGGGCACTCTGTTTTGATATATGAAAAATTATTTAATTCGCAAGCGGAAAGCGAATTTTATTTAACCGGAAAAAATGCGTATTTGGATTTATCTTCTTATAAGAAAAATAACCGTTTATTTTTTACGCACGACATTGATTGCGCGATAGAATATAGCGAGTATATTATTATTTCTATCCTCAGCCAAAAATTAAACGAGTTCATGCAAGAGGTAAAAACGGCTAAAGACTACCAAAAGAAGCATTATTGTTTGGCAATGAAAGGCGTGGAAGAAAACACGGGAAGAACTTTAAGCGAGATATTAACGGATAACGGAATTGATAAAAACAATATCGTTGCCCTCGCAGGTCCAGGCCACGTGCAATCGATTAACGCAGGCAAGAAAACGCATATGGTAATTGCGGGGTATAACGCACCCTTAGCCTATTGTTTCAAAGACGTTTTATGCAACGAATCCTTTCGCTTGTTTTTTAATGAGGACTTAAAGGGCGTAGAACTTTGCGGCGCCGCAAAAAACGTATACGGAGCAATGGCAGGCATTTGCGTTGGCGCGGAAAACGCTACGCTTAGAGGAAGCTTAATGTGCGCAAGCCTTGCGGAAATGGAACGTTATTTAGAAGCAATGCAATGCAACCTCAAAACCGCAAGAAGACTACCTCTTTTGGGCGACTACGATGCGACCATGTACGATTTGAATAGCCATAACTTAAACTACGGAATTGAAATCGTAAAACAGAACACCATTACCCCAAACCTCGCGTTCGTTTCCATAGAGGGCAAACAATCCGTTTCTGGCTTATTAAAAAGAAAAAGCGTTTACAGCCAACACGATAAATCCAATCCAGTCCCCACTCCTTTGTTATCCGCTTATGAGGATATTGTAAAGGGCGAAATTGCGCCCGAATACGCGCTGAATCATATCGAACAAGCAATTCAAGAAATTTATAAAATCGATACTTAATAATATCTTTTATCAAAAAAGCAACCGTCCACCCGATTTGGGTGGACGGTTGCTTTTTAATTCTCTTTATTATAATAATTTGGCGATTGCCTCTTCTCTTGTTTCTTTCATTAAATACACGGGCGGCACGTCGAGCATGGTTTTGCAACCGTAATTTCCCTCTTGGTTCATACGGTAAACCGCTCTTGCGCAAGCCACCAAAACGGACGAAGTGAATTCCGCGTTGGAATCAAGCTTGATACGGTATTCGATAACGTGTTTATTCTCGCCGTTCTTGCCCGTCACGCCGTTTCTAATAACGCTGCCGCCGTGGGGAAGTCCGCCATGTTTTTCGTTTAATTCTTCTTGGGAAATAAAATGCACCGTGGTGTCGTATTCGTCAAAATAATGGGGCATTGTCTTGATGGTTTTTTCCACCGTCGCCGCGTCCGCACCCTCTTTTAAGACAACGTAACACTCTCTTGCGTGCTTTTCTCTTGTGGTAAACTGAGGCGTTTCCCCCTTTCTTACCCTATCAATCGCATCCTGTACGGGGATAGTGTACTGCTTGGCGTCGGCTACGCCTTCGATACGGCGAATCGCGTCCGAGTGCCCTTGACTAACCCCTTTTCCCCAAAAAGTATAATCTTTGCCTTGGGGAAGAATTGCGCCCGAATACGCGCGCGCTATCGAGAACATACCAGGGTCCCAACCTGCGGAAATCAACGCCGTCTTTTGCGATTTTTCCGCCACCGCTTGCACGTTTTTCAAATGCTCGGAAATTTTCGCGTGGGTGTCGAAACTGTCCACCACGTTAAAATACTGCGCAAGGAAAGGTGTTTGCTTGGGCAAATCGGTAGAACTGCCGCCGCAAATAATCATAACGTCGATTTTACCCACAAAATCCGCAACGTTTTCCGCGGAATACACAGGCACGCCCGTCAGCGTTTGCACACTTTCAGGAGCGCGGCGAGTGAATACCCCAACGCAGTTCATATCCTCGTTTTGTTGTATGGCAAGTTCTACACCCTTACCAAGATTACCGTAACCGTAAATACCGATACGAATAGGCATTTTTCATATTCTCCCATTTGGTTTACTTGTATTACATTATAACATATCTAACAACGTTTTTCAAGCGTTGAAAAAGAAAAAATATTGGGAAAAGTTAATAATTTTTTATACGAGGTATGCACGTGGGTTATAGCGGAGAGCCTCCGCACCCAAATCTTTCTATCTTTTGATAACGCTTATACGTAACATTATCGTTCCCCTGCCATTTTCAATTATAGACGATTAAAATGAACTCACCCCGAACGGTTGAACCGTTCGGGGTGATACTTTATTCAATATTCAATTAAAACATTTCTACGTAAGCGTCGCGTTCTGCGCCAACGGATACGTACTTAATCTTGCAACCGCAAGCCTTTTCGATATACGCGATATAGTCAAGCGCTTCTTTGGGCAAATCTTCCTTCTTTCTGCATT
>JAZRRB010000267.1:0-2830 GCA_045650385.1 Candidatus Scatosoma sp.
CTACTATTAAATACATCAACGTTATATTGTCATTACGGTATAATCATAGACGAAAAAAAGCCTAAAATCAAGGCATAATCTATCCACGCAAGCATATTTTTAGCATTATTTGATTTTTGAACGAATTTTTACCTTTTAATAGAGTTTTCTCACATGGCTTACATAAAAAAATCTTACAACATATCATACGTTGCAAGATTCTTATAAATTTATTAAGTTTTATTATATCGAAAAAAATTACGTCAATAGAATTTCGTGATAATTTCGCCAAAACGAAGCAATATTTATTTCCTTAAAAACGTTTTATCTCACAGCATATTAATAATTTTTTCACATTCTTTTAAGCGCGTAAAATTATAAAAACTCTCGGCATTTTTATACAAAAATTTTTCCTTTTCTTCCGCCGTCAATTCCCTACTTTTCAAAATGAAATCGAAGCTCATTTTATAAGTAATCTCCACCATAGTACGCGGATAATCACTTCCAAACATAAGTTTATCAAACCCGCAAATATCGCCAGCCTGTAAAATCGCACGGATTGCCGATGGATAAGGGTAGAATTCCTTGTTATAAAGCCACGTAATACCGCCACTTTCTATCCTTACGTTTGGGTTGCGCGCAAGCTTGATTTGTTCCAACCAGCCTTCACGCGTTACCATACCGAAATGCCCTATGGCAATGCGCAGCCTGGGATATTGCTCAATAAGTTCCTGCAATTCTTTTGTTTGTCTATCGCCATCCGCTAAATCAATGGATATAAATTTATCGTTCTGCTGTGCAACTTCAAAAACCTTGTAATGTTTGGTTAAATCTTGCGTAGCAAATCTTGACGAACATAATTTAATGCCGTCAAATCCGTCTATTGAAAACGATTCCCCTTCCTGATACAAAGAACAAATTTTTAATCTAGCTGAATAATGCTTTTTTACCGTCAATAGATATTCGTCTTGATTGCCGTCAATTTCTTCTTGTGTAATTACTGCCCCCGAAACGCCGGCATAGTCCATATTCGCCAAGAATCCTTCGACTGTATTTTCGCCGTCTACCATATACGGGGGCATCATTTGGCGTATTTCACCGCCAAAAATACTTTTCCCGTTCCCGATTGAATAAACGTCTTTCCCGTTTACTTTTCCCTGCTGGCATTTCCATAAGTGCGCGTGACAATCTATAATCATATCCGCCCCTTAAAATTCCAACAACAGCTTTGCAATCGTTCCGTCGTTGTTTTTTAGACTTTCAAACGCCGTTTGCGCATCATCAATTTTATAGACTCCGCTTACCAGCTTCATAACGTCCACTTTTCCATCTGCAACAAGATTTATAAGCGTTTCAAAATCCTTCGTTAAAGCATTTCTACTACCGAACACATTTAATTCTTTTTTTAGCAATACTGAATGCAGGAAGGTAGTTTCTTTCTTACCGTTACCGATAAGAATAATATTTGCCCCGTGCGCAGCTTCGTCAATACAGCTTAAAAAAGTAGCGGGTGCGCCACAAGCTTCCACACATGCGTCAAACCCATTGCCGTTTGTAAACGCCAAGGCTTCTTTATGCAAGTCTTTTTCTTTTACGTTAACCGCAGCATCTGCCCCGTAAGACAGCGCAAGCGCAAGCCTGCTTTCCAGCATATCCGCTATCATGACTTTCGCGCCCAACGCCTTTGCGCGCAGAAGCGCAAACAAACCGATAGGGCCCGCACCCATAATTAATAGCGTATCCCCCACCTTCACTTCCGCGCGGGAAAGTGCATGGCAACTGATGGCAAACGGCTCGATTAATGCAAGCTCTTTCGCAGATAAACCTTTACCTGCTATCAAACGGGATATAGGCATCGTAATGTATTCTTGAAAACTCCCGTCCCGCTGTACTCCCATAGTTTGATTGTCCGTACAAGCGTTAACAATACCGCGTTTACAAGCATAGCATTCTCCGCAATTAAAATACGGATTGCAGGTGATAATATCTCCCGCTTTAATCCCCTTATCGTTTTCGGGTACGGAAACAACTTCGGCACTAAATTCGTGTCCGGGGATTCTAGGATACGTCGTAAACGGCTGATTTCCCGTATACGAAGCAACGTCTGCCCCGCAAATTCCACAATATTTTACGCGCAAAAGCGCTTCTCCTTCTTTGGCTATAGGCATTTCCTTTTCAAAAACTTCGATTTGTCCAGGGGTTACAATTCTGACAGCTTTCATTTTTCTTTTTTCCTTTTTATAAGTTTTTATTTATATAATTCTCATTCCAAACAACCGCCGTCTTTAAGGGCGCTGCTTTGGCATAAATCTTGTTGATATACGCTTCCATCGGGTTAGACGTAAACTCGTCTTTATCAATAAGTTCCACCAATTCGTCAAATTTGCTTTCGCACAAAATAGCTATCGCTTCTTCCATATGTTTTTGCGTAAAATTGATAGACGAAAAAATAACTTGATTTTTAAAACCGAACGGCATTGTATCAAACGCCACTTTCGGGCCCAACGAAAAATTGTTATAAATACCGTTACAACCAAGCGTTTCGTATTCAAAAGCAATTTTATGTTCTATCTCTGTACCAGATGCCCCAACAAATAGCGTTGCCTTACCGCCAAGACGCTTTATAATTGCCTTAGCCGTTCGTTCTATATCCAAACCGCTAGAAGAAAGATATTTGCATTGTAATTCCTCTTTCACAAACAATCGGAGCCAATACAATTTTAAGCATAAGCGCAGTTCTTTCCGCTGGAGTTTTTGGAAGCCACATTTGTTTTTATTCAGATGCAACAATTATTAGTTCATCCGCATGTGGTTGTGATAACTTTGAACACGGATTATCACAAATGCCATA
>JAZRRB010000268.1:0-2075 GCA_045650385.1 Candidatus Scatosoma sp.
ATATCGGCGGCGGCGTAACCAACGTTGCCGTGGTGTCCGCGGACGGCATTATCGCAGGCTTGTCCATGAATATCGGCGGGAATAATATGGACGCGAATATTTTGTCTAAAATAGCGCGGGTGAACGGACTCAAAATCGGCGCGTTGACGGCGGAAAAGATTAAAAACGAAATCGGAACGCTTGCGGTGGGCGCAAGGGGTACGATGGTTGCGGAAGGGAGTTCGGTGGAAACGAGCCGTCCGTCGGCGGCGTCCGTGCAGGCGGCGGATCTTTGCGAATGTATACGCGTGTATATAGATAAGATACTCGAATACGCGGGCGTGGTGCTTAAAAAACTTCCTGCGGAAGTGGCGGCGACGGTGAAACGGAACGGCGTGTATCTTTCGGGCGGCGTGATGAAGATTCCTTACGTGCCGCAATATATCGGCTCGAAATTGGAAATGCGCTATCACGTTTGCGAAGAACCGCAATACGCAAGCGTACTCGGCGGCGGTGCGCTCGTGCGGGATAAGGATCTGTTAAACGCCTTTTGCAAGGAAAAAGAATAAACGAAATTCCTCTTTTTCATAAGGGGAATTTTTTTGTATATAATAAGGAAATAAAATTTCTTCGTCCTTTGCCCTTGCAAAAAAAATTTTAAAAAAATTCAAAAAATTTTTCAAAAAGTACTTGACAAATGAAAATTCCGTGCTATAATATAGGTACAAAAGGGAAAGGAAATCACAAAAAATGTGAATACTTACCAAAAATCAAGAAATGAGGAACAACCAATGCACAAATAAAGGCAGTCGATTAGGATCGGCAAAGGGTTGCAGGGACGCAACGAAAGAGAAAAAGAAAGGAGGGTACGAAAAGCGATGATTCCTTCCCACAGCGAGGCGAAAGCCTAAAAAAGAAGAAAGATCGGTAAATCGCCCAAAGGCGGGGCAAATGGGGATTTGACGAAGTTCCGGTAGGTGCTCGTCGTGCGAGAACGCAGGAAGAAATACCGATACACAGCGAGAGCAAAAAAGAATTTGACGAAATTAAGGAAAGCGCTCGGAAATCGCGACCGCTCGGCGATAAAAGCGGAAAATACGAGAAGGAGGAATGGTCAAAATGATTATCTCTGCTTCTAAGGGAGAAACTCCGACGTACGAAGGTTAGCCGCCTAAGAAGCGGTAAAGGGAAAAAGTTAAAGGAGGTACAAGGCAACATGATTTGTATCCACTTAACAAAGAGGTATTATCACAAAGAAGCATAAGCGAGGGATTAGTCCAATGAACCAACATAGCAAGGGCGAAAGATAAAAAAGTAACCTGCATATATCGCGACAATAGGTCGGCGCGCAACGTATGATTGCAAACAACAGGTGAAACGTAAGACGAAACGCCTTACAACTGAATAGGAAAACAATTATCCTCCGTAGAAATACGGAGGATTCGTTTTTGAAAACGTTGTTTAAAACCTTGACGGGGTGAAGATTTTGTGCTAAAATAAACGGGAAAATATAGACCAAAAGGGTTTACGTATGGAAAAGAATTATAAACGGGTGAAACTCGCTTGTTATGCCACGAATATCACAATGTCCGTCATCGGCAATCTTTCGCCGCTGTTGTTTTTGACGTTCCGTTCGCTGTATGATATTTCCTATTCACTTTTGGGACTTTTAATCTTAATCAATTTTTGCACGCAGCTTGGCGTGGATTTGATCTTTTCTTTCTTTTCCCATAAATTTAATATCGCGTTAACCGTCAAGCTTACGCCTGTAATCGCGTTTGTAGGGCTCGGTTTTTACGCGCTTTCGCCTATCCTTTTTCCGCAAAACGTATACCTTGGTTTGGTGTTGAGTACCATTGTCTTTTCCGCTGCGAGCGGTTTAGCCGAAGTACTCATAAGCCCCGTGATTGCGGCGCTTCCGAGTGAAAATCCCGAAAGAGAAATGAGTAAGCTTCATTCGGTATACGCGTGGGGCGTGGTGTTCGTGATCTTGGTAGGCACGCTGTTTTTGCTTGCTTGCGGCGGGGGGAATTGGCAATGGCTCGCGGCGATATTTATGCTCGTACCTATGCTTGCCGCGTGTCTGTTTTTTACCG